>JBDTJR010000154.1:0-8887 GCA_039935735.1 Chthoniobacterales bacterium
GAAATCCTGCATGGCATAGCGAAGAGACGATCAGGGATGTTGAGGAATTGCTTAAATTGCGTGGGGTTGTTTCCCAGGAAATTGACGCCGCGAAAAAGTCCGGTGTTTTCTCCAATACGCTTGAAGCAAGAGTTCGTCTTCGTTCCGGGGACACACGTGCAACGGAGTTACTGACTAAATACGCCTCTGAGCTAGAGGAGCTTTTCATTCTTAGCGATCTGGTTTCCGAAAAGGGAGAGGGGCTTTCCGCTGAAGTTGATAAAACCGATCATGTGAAGTGTGATCGCTGCTGGCGTCATCGCAAGGATGTCGGTGTGGATGCTGAACACCCATTGCTCTGCGGTCGCTGTGCGGAAGCGGTTCACGCTTCGGAGTCATAGACGTAAGGCTATGAAGTACTTTTTCTATCTGGCACTGCCGCTTTATTTTCTCGATCAGTTGACGAAATATTTAGTCGTGCGAAGCATTGCCTTTGGGGATTCCATCACGGTCATTCCGGGCTTTTTCGATGTTGTTCATGTGGTCAATACCGGTGCGGCTTTTGGCATGTTACAAAATAAGAATTTCTTTTTTGTCGCTCTTGCGCTTGTTGCGCTCGGGGTATTAATTTTTTTGAAAATCCGAGGATCATTCAATACTCGCGTTGAATCGGTGGCGTGGGCGCTTTTGATAAGCGGTGTTGCCGGTAATCTTACAGACAGACTTTGCCGGGGCTCCGTGGTGGATTTTCTGGATGTGACGCTTCCCTTTTACGGTCACTGGCCGTCATTTAATGTCGCGGATTCCTGCATTTGCATCGCTGCCGTGTTGTGGATCTGGCTGTCGCTTTTCGGTGACGTTAAAACACCGGCGACAAAGTAGATTCGCTTACAATCAAAGTTGAATTGTTTGGTAAGAGGGTTATCCTCGCGCTCATGAGCTTTCCAAAATCGCCTTACGAGAAAACTGGTGGTATTTATTACTTTGCGCGGATGTGCGACAAGATTCGCCTTCAGGCGAAAGGAGAGTTACCGGCGGATTATCATGATAATCTCGGTAAGGGATTCGATTTGCGCTGCACGGACTTACTCCATGCTTGCTACAAGGATGTTGACCGCCTCGTGCGCAAAGGGATGAAGGACGATGAGGTTTTACAATGGTGCTTTTCCGAGTCTGGAGGCTTGTCTGAGGATCAGATCATGATCTGGAATGAGTTCATGCGAAAACGCGGTTGGAATGATGAAGCAGCCGAAATCCTTCAACGTAGAAAGAAAGAGGGCGGATTCGAAAATCGCACGGATATCGTGACGATGTTTGATTTTATCGATCTCGACGAAGGGCGCGATCCCGCGAAACGATAAGCAGGATCAGTCATCGAGCGTGAATCCGACTTTTATCGTCACCTGCCAGTGAGCAATTTTACCGTCTTCTAGATGGCCGCGAGTTTCAATGACTTCGAACCAGCGCAAATTGCGCAGGCTCTTTGAAGCTTTGGTAACGGCGTTTTGTACGGCGTCTTCGATGCTTTTTTTAGACGATCCGATCAGCTCGATCTTTTTGTAAGTATGCTCGCTCATGCTCCCAGCATAGAAAGAAGAACGTGGTTTCGCACGTGAAAAAAACGGGATCTATTTACTACCGGGTTTAATGCCGGTAGTCGCTGCAAGATCCAGAGGGAGCTTATCCGCCTCAAAAGTCTCCACGTTCATCTGAACGAGGCTGACGAAAGGGCAGCCAAAATCAGGAAGTGATCCACCGCTACGATCCACGATGCTTCCCGCAGCTACGACAATGCCTCCATGCTTGTGGACGATATCGATTGTTTCCTGCACCCGGCCGCCACGGGTCACGACATCTTCAGCGACAATAAATTTCTGCCTCTTGGCGATTTCGAATCGACGCATCACAAGACCGCCCTGTCCGTCTTTTTCCGCAAAAATATGACGAGTGCCAAGATGGCGGGCAACTTCCTGACCAACGATGATTCCACCGACAGCGGGTGATATCACGATAGCATCTTTAGCGTGAGGGCGAAGTTTCTCGGCCAGACGTCGGCATACCTCGGAAGCGATCTCAGCATGTTGAAGTAAGAGTGCACATTGGAAAAATTGACGACTGTGAAGTCCGGAACGCAGAATAAAATGGCCGGTAAGGAGTGCGCCGGTTTTTTCAAAGAGAGCAAGGGTATCTTCGTTTTCCATAAATTATTGAAGGGTATTGCCTACGAAACTAATGCCGCGGGTTTGGCGATCAAGAAACTCATCCGCAAGTTCGCGGTAGGCATTCGCGCCGGAACCGCGGGGATCATACTCCACGATTGTTTTGCCGAAGCTTGGCGCTTCACTGAGACGCACCGAGCGCGGAATTACCGTTGTATAGGCGACTTCCTGAAAATGATCGCGCACATCGTTTACGACAGCGCCGCTGAGGTTGGTGCGTGCGTCAAACATGGTCATTACAAGGCCTGAAATCGCAAGAGTGGGATTATTGCCACTGCCTCTAATGTCATCGGTGATACGCATTAATTTACTCAGACCTTCCAGGGCATAATATTCGCACTGGATGGGGACAAGAATTTCATCCGCCGCGACAAGGGCATTTGTCATGAGGATTCCGAGGGAAGGAGGGCAGTCGAGAATAATATAGTCGAAAGTGGCAGACGCGCGCAGTCCTTCGAGTGCGTTTCGTAATTGACCGAGGTGGTTATCGGTGCGGGCCACTTCGACTTCCGCGCCGGAAAGATCCAGCGTGCCAGGAATGGCGAAGAGATTTTCCAGCCGCGTGGGAAGAATCATATCGCTCGCGGGTTTGAGACCGAGGATAGGTTCATACATGCTGATCCCTTCGACCTCGCTGAGGCCGATGGCGCTCGTTGCGTTTGCCTGAGGGTCGAGATCCACGAGGAGGATGCGCTTTCCCTTCTCTGCGAGACATGCCGAGAGGTTTACGGAAGTCGTGGTTTTTCCGACTCCTCCTTTTTGATTGGCAATGGCGATAATTTTCATGGGCATGTCTGGGTCAACGTTTGGAATAATATTCCACAAGGCCATTCACAAGCCCGTTCACATATTCATTGTAAATGCTTTCGCGTGGAAGCCCGTTAATCATCTTTTTTCCAGAATATTGACCCATCTGGATGCGTTTAAAAACCTCGTGGGAGTTCATGACGTAGGGTTCTGCAAAAATGACGGGACATTGGTAGAGTCGGCTCGCAAGCAGATTACGGCCCCAGATGTAGGGATTGTCATTCACGCGAACGGCATTGTCTCCATGATAGGCATAGGAGGGAAGCCCTGTAGTCGCGACCATGCTGGTTGCCACGACGTCGGTTACTGCCACTTCTTCAAGGAATGATTTACCCAGCAGCTTGATCAGCATGTCGTGTAATTGATCTTCGTGCGCGAGTTCCTGAGGAGCGAATGCGCCTGCGACGACGAAATGCATGTGATTCACATCTGTCAATTTCGGATGTTTGTCATCGCCCCATTCCTCCGCATTGAAATGCAGGCAAATAACGAGATCGGGTTTTATTTTTTCATTGATGAGTTCCGCCCGGTCACGAATTTCTGCGACACGATAGAAAAGCAAGTTGCTCTCCCGCAGAATAGAGGCTGGGGTTTCAGGCTTTTTTTCGATGTTTAATTCTTTTCTGGCCACTTTCCGCAATTTTGACGGGCGAAGGTCCGTGATTGGTCCCGCCTTCGAGTGTGTGAGGTAGACGTGGGCACCGAGGTCTCGTAAACGCTTTGCGAGCAGTTTTGCCGTAAAGAGCGCCATATCTCCCTCTACGACTGGCTTGGCATTACCAAGCTGAAACCAGCGTTCTTCCATCTTCGCCCAGCTTCCCCGAGATGACCGGGATCGATGACGATCTTTAATCCCTCAAGAGGCTTGTCCTTTTGGAGTGGAGGAAGTTCCGCTTTAGTTTTCCAATAACGTGTCGATTTTTTCTCTGCTCCCGCTGGAGCAAAGCGAAGTGTGAAGGTAACACCAGGTCGAGGCTTGACGACAGCTTCACTTTCCTTGATCTCCATGTAAGGCTCCCATCCACCATGCGGCGCATAAATTTTCTGGAGCAGGAATTGAAACTGCTCGTGGGTAATGGATTCCTGATAGGCTTGGAGGTCCGACCAGTCCGGGCGCTTGGCTAGTGCACTCAGGGTTTGCCCTGTCGCGAAAGGCGCGGAGGCGGCTAATACAAAAAGAATACTATAAATGACTTTCAACGGATTCATTTTTACCATGAAATCTCCCGGCATCAGTGCTGTCGGGGAAACTTTCATGACAACAGGCTGAATGCAAAAAGCAAAATGATTAGAATTCTTTTTCTAGGTGATATTGTAGGAGAGCCGGGCAGGACGACAGTGACGCGTCAGCTTCCGCTTCTCAAAGAGCGGCATGCAGTCGATTTCATTATTGTGAATGGCGAGAATGCGGCGGGCGGGCGGGGTATTACACCTAAGATCGCGATTGATCTTCTTCGTGCGGGAGCGGCGGTCATTACGACCGGCGATCATATCTGGGACCAAAAGGAAATTGTGCCTTACCTCGCCACGGAGCCTCGGCTTTTACGTCCCTCGAATTATCCCGATGGAGCGCCGGGGCAGGGGAGTGTCGTGCTTGAAACGGCAAAGGGAAAAGTCGCGGTGCTTAATTTACAGGGCCGCACCTTCATGCAGCCGATTTTGGAAAATCCTTTTGCGAAGGCGCTGGAGGAAGTGGAGGCGCTTCGCAAGGAAACACCGGTCATTTTTGTCGATATGCATGCAGAGACGACGAGTGAGAAAATCGCCATGGGGCGGCATCTCGACGGAAAGGTTTCGTGTGTTGTTGGAACCCATACGCATGTGCAGACTGCGGACGAGCGTATTTTCCCCGAAGGCACGGCTTTTCTCTGCGACGCGGGGATGTGCGGGCCCGATGATTCCATTCTGGGACGCGAGCCGCGCGCTATTGTCCAACGCTTTATCAATAATCTGCCCACGGCTTTTCCTGTGGGGAAAGGGCCTGTAAGGCTTTGTGGGGCGTTGGTGGATATTGATGAGACGACCGGGCACGCCCTTAAAATCGAGCGTATCTCGGAGGTTTTTGAATATCCTCCCGCAGGAGCGTAAATTTTGTGGAACATGTGGTCATTTTGCCTACGTAAAATAGTCTTTGACACCCTCAAAGGCTTTGTTAACTTCCCTCCACCACGGAACTTGTGGATGAACGTCTCTACGTTTCTGTTATTCAACCGACAGAAGCGCTTAGGGGCGAACACCCTTTTTTCGAAACAGAGTTTTACTGTGTCGCGCGCAGTGAGGCTCTACATATAGTCACCTCCGGGTGGCTCAAAAATGCCCATGTAGCTCAGTTGGCAGAGCACGTCCTTGGTAAGGACGAGGTCATCGGTTCAATCCCGATCATGGGCTCCAGTAAAAACAGAACAGTGCGCGACACCAAAAATTAACGATATTTACTAAGATGGCTAAGGACAAATTCGAAAGAAATAAACCCCACGTGAACATTGGTACGATTGGCCACGTGGATCACGGCAAGACTACGCTTACCGCGGCGATTACGACCATTCTCGCCAAGACAGGCAAAGCAACCGCCAAGAAATATGAAGACATTGATGCCGCTCCTGAAGAAAAGGAACGTGGTATCACGATCAACACCGCTCACGTTGAATACGAGAGCGACGAGCGCCATTACGCGCACGTTGATTGTCCCGGACACGCGGATTATGTCAAAAACATGATCACCGGTGCAGCGCAGATGGACGGAGCGATCCTCGTCGTAAGCGCAGCAGACGGCCCGATGCCTCAGACTCGCGAGCACATTCTACTCGCTCGTCAGGTCGGTGTGCCATCCATCGTTGTTTTCATGAACAAGGTGGACATGGTGGATGATTCGGAACTGCTCGACCTCGTCGAGATGGAAATCCGTGATCTTCTCAAGCTGTATGAATTTCCAGGTGACGAGATTCCAATCGTCAAAGGCAGTGCTCTCAAGGCGCTCCAGGGCGATGCAGATATGGAACAGAAAATCCTCGACCTCATCAAAGCGGTCGACGAATACATTCCCGTACCTGAGCGTCCAATTGATCTCCCATTCCTGATGCCGATTGAAGACGTATTCAACATTGAAGGTCGTGGCACTGTTGCTACTGGCCGTGTTGAGCGTGGTATCCTCAAGAAAATGGAGGAAATCGAAATCGTCGGTATCCGCCCAACGCAGAAGACGACTGTTACGGACATTGAAATGTTCCGCAAGCTTCTCGACGAAGCTCGTGCAGGTGACAACGTCGGTATTCTTCTCCGTGGCGTTAAGAAAGACGACATCGAGCGCGGACAGGTTATCGCGAAGCCCGGCACCATTCACCCACACCGCAAGTTCAAGGCGGAAGTGTATGTGTTGAGCAAAGAAGAAGGTGGCCGTCATACGCCATTTTTCTCGAACTACCGTCCTCAGTTCTACTTCCGCACGACTGACGTTACCGGCACGATCAAACTTCCTGAGGGAGTTGAAATGGTTATGCCTGGCGACAACATTTCGTTGGAAGTCGATCTGATCACCCCAATCGCGATGGAAAAAACCATCCGCTTCGCAATCCGTGAAGGCGGCCGCACTGTAGGTGCCGGACGTGTTGGTGATATTCTCGACTAAATAATATTTGATCCACAGGTCAGTAGCTCAATTGGTAGAGCAACGGTCTCCAAAACCGTCGGTTGGGGGTTCAAGTCCCTCCTGGCCTGTTGATAAAATAAAAGCCTGAAACAGCGATAAACCAGACTGCTAACGAACGAACAAGTTCATGTTTTCCAAAGTCCGTAATTTTTATCTCGAGGTGCGCTCCGAGCTTCAGAAAGCCTCGTGGCCCTGGGACCCGAACGAAAAAGGATTTAAAAAGTATAAGGAGCTGAGCGATTCCACCATCGTAGTGGTGATTGCAATGCTTCTCATCGGAGGATATATCGCGATCTTCAATAGTTTTCTGGTCATCGTTATCGGTTTTTTGACCACCCCTAAAATATAGTATCCCGCTTATGAGCCTCGCTCCTCGTGACCAATGGTATGTGGTGCATGTTCTCTCCGGCCTGGAGCAGAAGGTGCAGGACAATCTGATCAAACGCATCAAGACCGAAGAAATGTCGGAACTTGTCTTTGAAGTCCTTATTCCCACTGAACGCGTGCAGGAAATCAAGCGCGGCAAGAAGACAGAGACTACCCGCAAGTTTTTTCCCGGCTATCTGATCGTCAATATGCACCTCCTCGACGATAACAACCAGCTTGTCGACAAGACCTGGTATTTCATTCGCGAGACGAACGGTGTCATTGGCTTTGCCGGAACGAAAGACCGCCCTATACCGATGCGTAAAGCAGAAGTAGATGGCATGCTCGCGCAGATCCGCGAGAGAGAAGACACGATCAAGCCCAAGATTTCCTTCGAAGTCGGGGACAAGGTCAAGGTCGCCGACGGCCCATTCCAGAACCAGAACGGTATCGTGGAAGAAATCGACCCTATTCGCGGCAAGCTGCGCGTCTCGGTCAGTATCTTCGGCCGCGAAACACCGGTCGAGTTGGAATACTGGCAGGTCGAACGCGCGTAAGCGCAGGTTTTTAACCGCGGAGACGCGGAGAAACAGAGATCTGGAAGCTGCGCATTTTGCGCTTTATTAGCTCATTCTTTCCATTTGCCATGAAGGATATAGTCAATAATAATTTTATCTTCGATAAACTTAAAAGAGGAGATGGGTATGTGGTTTGTAGGTAATATCTTTTTTAGAAGTGCTCATGAAGATCCGTGTGATGATGGGCTATGGGAGGAGCGTTTCGTTCTTTTAGAGTGTGAAACCCAAGCCGAGGCCATGAAATGGGCGATAAAAATCGGAAAAGATGAAGAGCATTCTTACATGGCTGCAACAGGTAAGAATGTGAAATGGATTTTTGATTCCGTGAATAGAGTTTATCCTATTGAAGGTGATCACTTGACTCATGGTGCAGAGTTGTTTTCGCGGTTTCTTAGAAAATCAGAAATAAAAAGTCTTAAGACTCCTTTTGAAGAGAAATGAGATTATCTTAGCATCCCAGTAGGGGGAATTTGCTTGTAGTGAGAGGGTAGTGTAGATTTATTTCTAAATCCGCTATTATGTTTATTTACGCGGGCACCACTAAAAATCCGAAAGGGTATCGTTTTGCGCGGGCGGAGAATTTTTCATTTTGGACGCTGAGTGTGCTCTTCAAGGGGGCGACGCGAGTGAAATCGGGCGGGGGATCATTTGTTTTAGAGGCGGGCAGCCTGTCGCTGGTGGAGTCGAAAATTCCTTACCAGATTGAAGCGCTTAAGTCGTCACATGAGATTTATGCTTATTTTGTGCCGCGTCCTGAGATGGAGGGATTGCTAAAATGGCCGATGCCGCTGCCGGGGATCCGGGTGGTGGAGTTTGTGGGAAGCGATTTTTCCGAGAAAATTATACGAGCGTTTGAGGAGATGTTTGAGCTGGCGACGAGCCCGCTGCCGAATCGTTCTTTTTTTGCGGAGAACGCGCTGGAGCGGGCGTTGCTGTTTGCGCATCTGATTAATCCCAATCAGCAATATGCGCGGCTGGATGAAAGAGTCATAAAAGCCATAAAATATATTGACGGTCACCTTGATGGTGATGTGACGGTCGAGTCCCTGGCACATGAGGTGCATTTATCGCCATCGCGATTCGGGCATTTATTTCGCGAGCAAATAGGCAAAGGGGCGCTGGAGTACACTGAAGGACGCCGATTGCTTGAGGCTCAAAAGCTGCTCGTGGCGACGAATAAATCGGTTTCGGAAATCGGCGAGCTTTGCGGGTTTAAAAACCAGTTTCATTTCAGCACGCGCTTTAAAAAATTCACGGGAAAGCCACCCCTTCAATATCGCCGGAATCCGACG
>JBDTJR010000155.1:0-4954 GCA_039935735.1 Chthoniobacterales bacterium
GTGGAAACGAGGCGCTTGAGGGCGAGGTCTTCTTGAAGGGCGATGCGTCGGATCATGGCAGTCTATCTATTGAGGTATTGGGGGGTCGGTGAAAGTTTTGGGGTTATTTATTTAAATTCAAATGTTCTAACGAAAGGGCTTAGAGGTCGTCGTCAGAGACATGCTCCAGGGAGGATGCCTTCTGGTATTCGGTCACACGGCCTTCGAAGAAATTCTGCTCTTTTTTGATGTCCATCATCTCCGCGAGCCATGGCAACGGGTTCGAAACGCTGGCATTCAGCGGATCAAGGCCCATGCCCACGAGGCGGCGGTCGCCGATGTAATCGATGTATTGCTCGAACTCGCCGGAGGTAAGGCCGACGGCATTGATGGGCAGGCAATCGCAGATGAAATCTTTTTCCAGGCGCACGGCTTCCGCCATGGTCGCGCGGAGATCCTGGCGGAACTCAGCGGTCCAGATGTCCTGGTTCTCTTCGATGAGATCCATGAAAAGATTGCGGAAGACTTCGATGTGGTTCGACTCGTCACGCAGCGTATAGCGGAACATCTGGCCGATGCCGGGGAATTTGTTCTGCCGGTAAAGCGCGAGGATCATGCCGAAGAGACCGTAAAATTGCGTACCTTCCATGCACTGACCGAAGAGGAAAATATTCTTCGCGAGCGCCTGCTTGTTCTCGGTCTTCGTGAGATCCATGTCGCGGCGCAGGGCGCGGCTGTTACTGACGACGAAATCGGTCTTGCGTTTGATCGTGGCGACATCTTCGAACATCGCTTCGCACTCGTGCGGGTTGATACCCAGCGAGCTGATCATGTACACGAGGGAATCCGCGTGGATATTCTCCTCATGCGCATGGCGACCGAGGACAAGCTTCAACTCCGGCGCGGTGACCATGCTGCGGACGACATTGATGATATTATCCCCAACGATGCCTTCGGCGGCGGAGAAATAGCCGATGCCCATTTTGATGATCCAGCGCTCGATGTCTGGAATGGAGGCGTCGCGCCACTGTTCGCAATCTTTCTGCATCGGGACGTCTTCAGGCTCCCAATGGTTCGCCTTCATCGTCTTATAGAGATCGTAGGCCCATTGGTATTTCAGCGGGAGGATGTTGAAAAACATCGTATCGCGCCCATTGATAACCCGTTTCGCGGCATAAGCCTGTTCGGCTTTGTCTTTATCAAGTTCAAAGGTGCGTGTTCCCAGCTGAATTGTCGTTGTGGCCATGGCAAATCTATCTTCTTCTAATTAATGCAAATTCTTCCTCTTTTTTGTTCCGGTTGGGGGTGCCATGAGGGGGTCTGAAGAGTCTTTACCGCAGACATCCCAACATGCCTGAAAACCGTATCCCTTAAGGGGTTACACCGTCAATAAAAATGCGCTGCCGGTAGTAGAAAAAATAATTGATACCACTATATGTTGTGGTTTTCGGGTTAAATAGCGAATTTACAAGGACTTATAAGTTGTGAACAAATTGGGAACAATTTTATGTGAAATTTTCGCCTTGCGAATGCGAAAAAGTGTGATCTAAGAGACGGCCAATGAGCAACGCCCTTAAAAAGCTTCCATGCTGGTTTTTTTGCTCGCTCGTGCATCCCGTCATATCGGTTGGTTTTATAGCAGCCGCGCTGCTTTTGCCCGGCACCGGAACGCTCGGTAAGATCGCCGAAAACGTGGGAATCTGGAGCTTCATGATCAATCTGCCCGGCCTATGGATCGTGCGACACATCCATCAATCCACCATCGCAGAGCCCCAATACGTGAAGCTGCTCTATTTCGCGCTCATGGTCTTCGTTACCTGGGCGATAATCGTAGTCCCCTGCAGCTGGCTGATCGCGCGCCTCGTGCGGTGGATAAGAACGCTGCGGACAGGGCCTAAAAGGACCGCGTCAGACATTTCTCTCTGATTCGAAAGGGATTTTCTTGCCATGGGAAAGTGAAGCGGTTTTTCTGCCCACTATGCATCGGCTTCTACTGCTTATCTTTACTGCATGGATGCCATTTATTCTTACCGCGCATGCGGAGAAACAGCCATTAACGCAAGCGGAAGCACAGAAAATAGTAGAGGGACTTCATTATCAATGGGGACAAGTCCTGATCGAAAATGGCGGAATACAACTGAATCTTTCCACAAATTTTGCATATCTCGACGCGAAAGATGCCCAGACGGTTTCGACAAAGCTTTGGGGTAATCCGCCGAATCCCCTCCTTGTTGGAGCGATAGTTCCTCGAAACTTTGCCCCTACGATTAATTCGTGGATCGTGATGATCTCTTATTATCCCATCGGTTACGTTAAAGATAATGAAGCGGAAAAAATTAATCCCGGAGTTTTGCTTCAGAAATTAGAGGAGCGAATCGAAAAGACTTCCAAATTCCGGGTAAGCAAAGGCTATGCAGGGTTCAAACTCATCGGATGGGCTGAAATACCCTCTTATAACAAGATAACCCACAAGCTTTACTGGGGCGAGGAGTTGGCATTTTCAAATCGTCGACAGCCAGTCCTTAATTATGATGTCCGAATCCTCGGAAGACATGGCGTCATCGGACTCAAAGTCATGACGAGCATATCCCAATTTGCCGTAGTGAAAAGCGTAATGCCTCAGATAGTAACCATGGTGAATTTCCAGGAAGCTAATCGCTATACGGATTTCGATGCGCAGCACGACAGTGTCTCCGGCTACGATCTGTCGTCGTTCATTACGCAAACCGATCTTACACCTTCCTCGGCCATTTCTTTTCTGAATTTTCTGCCATGGTATCTCATACTGCTTTTTTCCTTCGTCGCACACGAGGCAAGTCATGCCCTTGCTGCATTGGTTATGGGTGATTACACCGCCTATCATGGAGGGCAAGTCTCTCTGAATCCTCTGCCGCATATCCGACAGGAACCTTTTGGCACCGTGATTCTTCCTCTGCTGAGTTATTTTCACAATGGCTGGATGATGGGCTGGGCAAGCGCACCCTATAATCCTGCATGGGCTGCGCGGCATCCGCGTCGCGCGAGCTTAATGGCGGCTGCAGGGCCAGCTGCGAATCTCGTGATCTTTTTTCTGGCATGGCTGGCGATACGACATGGCCTAACGACCGGGATTTTTATAAAACCATCCGCCCTGACCATGCAAAGCCTCGTGGTCTCCGCCTCGGCAGGCTGGCCTCCCATTGCCGCACGGTTACTCAGTATTGCCTACTCTCTCAACCTTCTACTTTTTATCTTCAATATCATCCCGCTCCCTCCGTTGGATGGAGCCGCGATTATCCGACTTTTCCTACCAGACTCACTTAGCATGCTTTATGCGAAAATCAGCGCAGCGCGTGCGGGTCGTATCGGCGGATTGATTCTCGTGGCATTTCTTTTCTCCCATGCGGGAAGCAAAATCATGCAGTTTGGAGTTCAACTCCTATATCACGGCACGCTGTCGTAACGGGAAAAATACGGCCAATAATTTACTCCGTTTTTTTCGGAATAACTTTCGGAGCAGGAGGTTGTTCGCGCTTGCGGGTGACTTCGAGACTGCGGCCAGCGAAATCAATGACATGCCCCTGATGTAAAAGCCAGATGAGATCGGCAGTCATGACGGACTCACGATTGTCAGGACCTTCAGCGGAAAGTGGGTAAAGCTCGGCAAGCGCTTTCCACTGCTCGGCGCGGGGCGTGGTGGTGTGGGCTTCGAGGTAATCGAGAATGGCGCTGATGCGTTCGGAAACGGGGTTGGCCTGACGATTGAGAGGATGCGGGCGGGCGACGCCGATACAGGTGATATTATCGTGCGTCTTGAAAATTTGCAGACCTTTTGTGTTAAGCCGCTCGCCGAGGATTTGCGCGAATGGGAGCGGAAAACGCAGGAGTTGATCGTGTGTGCGACGGGTCAAGGCGATGACAGCGGGAGCGGAGTCATTGATTGCGGCGGGGCCGGGAACGATTACCGGACCGGAAACGGCGACCACGACATTGGCCGCGTAATGCTTGCGGAAATGTTCTTCGACTTGTGCCACGGTTTCGAATCGCTCGCCTTTCGGAGCTTCGGGAGCAGGAGCATCAGCTGGCGTTTCCACGGATGGCTCCGCAGAAGTTTCAGCTGCGGCTTCCGTTGATGCCTCGACGGGAGCATCCGCAACAGGAGCTTCGGCTGATGCATCAGATGCTACTTCGGTAGGTGTTTCAACCGGCGCTTCGCTTGCTGCTTCTGCGACGGCTTCTACTGGCGATTCGGCGGGAGTCTCACTCGCTGCATCGATGGGATAAAATACTTCGCGGGAACTTTGCTCGTCCTTCCATTTCTGGATCAGTGCTTCGTCGCGCTCGTTACGAATGCGACTTTTGTAAACGTCGAAGGGAATACTCGCATAACGTTTGGCATGGAGTTTGCGAATCTTGTCCTGAAAATCATGATAGTTCGGTGGACCGAGCAGGACTCCGCTCATGCCGCAAACAGCGATGACAGTGTAGTTTCCCTTCGGCGGATCAACGGTGATCGTCTCACTGCGGTAAAACTTCGCACGCTGACTGGCGAGTGCGTAGGTAATGGCTTCGCTTTCCTTTGTCCACAGGCTGCCGTCGGACTGGAGTTGAAATAACGTGGGCGCAGAAGCCGATGCGGGACGAAACTCCACCTGATAACGCTCGGATTTTTCAAGGACAAGTCGAGCAAGATCAAAAAGCGGATAAGTCTTGGCTGCCCCCTTGATCTGTCGCGCCAATCCCTCCACACCCTGCGGATGCGGGAGAAATTTTACTTCCCAGCCTTCCAGTGCCACGACCGGGGCAGTCGTTGGCGCAGCAGGTCGGCGATCACGATCATGGGAACCATGACGGCCCTGCGAACGATCCCGATCTTTTCCGTCACGGCTTTTATTATCGCGACGGCCCTGACCTTGAGGACGATCGCGTTGAAAACCACGGTCACCGCTCCCTCGTCTGTCGGGTCTCTCTTCGTAATTTTTATCGCCATGTTTCG
>JBDTJR010000156.1:0-19944 GCA_039935735.1 Chthoniobacterales bacterium
CGCGAAGCTTCAGGAATACGTGACATCTTTGCCGGGCTCCATCTCGTAATCGAGTGCGAGGCGGTCGGAGACGTTCGGCTTGATGACTTCTTCCACAAATTTAACGTGGATCGGGTCTTTGGCGTAGACGGCGAGGCGATCCATGGATTCGAAATCGACAGCGAGGAAAAATTGCCACTTGTTTTCGGGGTCGACTCTTTTTCCGCATTTGATATTCAAAACCTCGGGAATCTTAAGAAGCTGCATGCGGGTCTCCCGCATCATATTCTCCACGGTCTCATCCGTGGTTTTTGGTTTCAGCTTGAAAAGGACAAGATGGTGGACCATGTCGTGTGACGTGTTCCTGTCTGAAGGTTAGCGGAATTCGAGAGCGCCTTTTTTGATTGCGTATACGGTGGCAACCATAAGGACGGACGCGAAGCCAAGCATGCTCCAGAAGATGATATGCCCGTGGTGTTTGATGAAACTGGTAAAAACAATGGCCCAGGGATACATGAAGACAATTTCGATATCGAAAAGGATAAAAAGCATCGCCACGAGGTAGAACTTCACACTGAAGCGGGGCTGTACGCCACCTTCAGGAAGCATGCCGCATTCATAAGCAGTGTCTTTGGTGACATTGCGTCGGCCGGAACGACCAAGCACGAGATTAGCCACCAAGGTTACCGAGGCGAAGCCAACGGCGACCAAAATGTGCAACAGGACAGGTACGTAAGTCTGAATCATGCGAAAATCTGGTTAACGCTTCCCTCCATGGAGGACAAGCATCAAATTATTTCATTCGCAGATCAACTAAATACGCAGCCCAATGGGTTCGATGGGTGTGAGCGCGTGAGCAAGGGCGGCAAGACCTTTGTATTTCTTGCCAGTCTTTTTCACCATGCCACGGGACACCAGGTTTTGGAGTTTTTCGTAGGCACGGAGACGAAGCATTTCCTCTCCACCGCTCGCAGCATTACGCTTACGAAGCCTTTCATGAACAACTTCGAACAGCTGCTTGAATTCGAACGTCGTGTTCTTTTTCGAGAGAGCTGAAACAAGTTCTTCGGTTACTAGATCTGGTAAACGACGAGAAAACGCACTTTTTCTTTGCATAGATACGAGCAGGTAGATTAGCACAGGGATGTAGGGAAGTCATGCAAATTCTCTCCCTTTCTCATAATACTTGCGGGAAGGCCCGCATTCGCGTGTGAAGGGAGGTTTTTGTTTAGATTTATAAGTATTTAATGATAAATTACTTACTAAATACTACTCTTTTGAAAAGAACGTTTCGTATTCCGCATGGGAGACGAGCTTTTCGGTGATCGAACGCAAACGTCTACTCACAATAGTAGCGATTCCGATCATGATTTGAACCGCAGCTTCGGGATAAGCACCCAAGAAAACGAGAAGTTCTTCACGTCCGATAGACCATATCTGGGAGGAGTCCACGGCGGAAACCGTAGCACTGGCAGCAGCGGGGTCGAAAATATTGATTTCCCCAAACCATTCGCCTCGTCCTATAGGGCTGAGGAGGGTTTCATGCCCATCATCCTCGCGTTTCGCATGCAACATGCCTGTGATGACAAAATAAAGACGATCCTGAGGGGTGCCCTGTTTGATGACGGTGGTGAGAGGCTGAATAAATCCAAACTGGCCGTAGGAGCTCAGCATAGCGCGATCATCGTCGCTGAGTTCAGACACAAGACCGACGGCTGGGAGGTTTGGGCCTTCAAAGGTGGAAGCTGAATCGGGGGGTGTCATTAGCCGTAGTTTCCAAAGTGGGTGGCATTTGTCAAATGAACTCAGACATAGAAAAGGGAGTCTTACTATTCTCCTTGTGAAGCGGGGCGCGCTATTTTAGCCCTTGAGAGGATTTCCAAATAAATGTCATGAGCCAAAACACCAAAGTATTGCCATCGATCGTAGAAGCCATCGGCGAGACCGGTATTGTCGAACTAAGCCGGATCACGAAAGGTCTGGATGGGCGGATTTTTGCGAAGCTGGAGTATCTGAATCCGGGATTTTCGAAGAAGGATCGCGTGGCTCGGCAGATTATTGAGGATGCGGAGGTTGAGGGAACTTTGAATCCGGGGCAGACGGTGGTGGAGTTGACGAGTGGTAATACGGGGACGGGTCTCGCGATTGTTTGTGGCGTGAAGGGATATCCCTTTGTTGCGGTGATGTCGAAGGGCAACTCCATCGAGCGTGCGCGTATGATGCGGGCTCTGGGTGCGGAAGTGGCGCTCGTTGATCAATTACCGGATTCGAAACCAGGCCAGGTATCCGGCGGCGATCTCGAGCTTGTAGAGCGTGAGACGGAGCGAATCGTGAAGGAGCGTGGAGCGTTTCGTGCCGATCAATTTCAGCGGGCGGGAAGCAAGCGTGCTCATTATTTGAATACCGGGCCGGAGATTTTGCGACAGACGGCGGGGAAGTTTGATGTGTTTTGTGACTTTGCAGGGTCGGGTGGGTCATTTGCCGGTTGTGCTGCAGCTTTTAAGGAACATAACGCTGCTATCAAATGCTTCCTCATCGAGCCGGAGGGTGCGGCGATTTTGTCAGGAAGTACGGTGACGAATCCGAATCACAGCATCCAGGGAGGAGGGTATTCGCGCGCGGATCTGCCTTTGCTTCAGGCGGATCATATTGACGGTTACCTGACGATAGGTGAGGACAAGGTTGTCGATATCGCAAGGCGTCTGGCTAAAGAAGAAGGTATCTTTGCGGGGTTTTCTTCCGGAGCGAATGTGGCTACGGCACTCGAATTACTGCGGACTACCTGCAAAGGGAAAACGATAGTGGTTTTGCTGAACGACTCCGGGCTTAAGTATTTGAGCACGGATCTTTTTCCTTAGAAGAGTCGTGAATGCAGAAGGTGATTCAGGCTATGCTCTTGATTGCTGAAATTTTATAGATAGATTCTTTCCTAACTGCCAGACACATGGGCTGGCGATTGATCCTTAATCTGGCGGACGTATGGGCCGTTGAAACACAACAATACGAAGGGATTATTATGAAGTCTGTACCTGCATTGGTGGCATGTTCCGATCTTACGGGATTTGCGAAGCTCACCGTGAAATTATCGGATGGAAAAATCTTTGATTTTCTTTCGGAATATTACGAATTCGTTGGCGAAATAATCGCTTCAGCAAATGGACGCGTTATTAAGTTTATGGGAGATGCGAGCCTCCTTTTATTTCCTGAGGGTTCAGTGGATTCTGGTGTTCGCGTGCTGCTGGCGCTTCAGAAGAAAGGCGATAACTTCCTCGCCGAACGCAATATTTCCTGTCGACATCATATTCGAGCGCATTTTGGAATGGTTTGTCACGGTGATCTTGGTGCGCAGTCCGATAAACGTCCTGATGTTATTGGATCGACTGTCAATACACTCTTTCTTCTCAAGTCTTCGGGATTTACGATGACGCCCGAAGTATTTCGAAAATTAAACCCGGAAACGAGGAGTTTTTTTAAGAAGCATACGCCTCCGGTGACTTATATCCCATTGGAGCAGAGTCATAAAGATTAGCGGGGTGGCAATAATTTAGCACTGTTTTTTGAGTCTAAATAATTACGAGTCATTTCTGGCATATCTTCACGATGGCTTGGAATAACTCGCCATTTTTTATTTAAGATAACACCGAGTAATCCTATACCCACTGCAACAGGTATTGCATAATCAATCCATATTGTTTGGAGATTTGTCAGATAAACGGGATATGACTGTTTCATTTCCCGTGCGTAAATATGGCCAGTGAGTGGAATCGGTTTCCTTGGGCAATTACTTCGCGCGTAGAAATAAATTGCAAACTGCGACAGCATCAAAGCAATCGTTACAGTCAGGATGGCGTGAATAATTATACGTCGAAGCATTGAGGGTTTTATTTTTGTGGTGAACTGTCGGTAGTTGCTTTTACAGGAGTCATGGTTTGTCCATGCTGCAATAGGCTGTCGTTCGAGTAAGTCCGATAGTTTGGATTCATGAATTCATGTTATGATTTCTGAACCTGATAAGATTTATCAGAGCGAAGTGATTAAACTTTTAAATGTTTGATCAGCGGTGATTGGAGGGAGCGGGATTGTTTGTCGACTTTTTGACCGTGGAAACAACGCCTTGATCTCCCAGCGTGGCGCTTTGCAGCAAGCTTGGCAGGCGTGGGAGTTGTTTGACTTCGGCTTTGGGCGTATCGGTCCGATTATAGGCGCTAATAAAATAGCAAGGAGCGACGATAAAGACTCCGAATCCAATAAGACCAAACCACGCACGACGGAACCACAGCATGTGGTCACCGGGGCGTGGTTTTCCTGGAGTTCTCATATTAATCGCAACTTTCAGATAAGATATTAATCTCTATTAAATAATTTCTATGATGAAATCAAGCAGAACTTTGAGGACGTAAATGACTTGCTGCCTCTCTATAAAACGAAGACGGGCTGTCGTCTGTATGGACAACAACCCGTCGAGAGTGAAGTTACTTTTTAAGGACGGCTAGCTGGCCAGTAATTTTGCGAATTTATCGAGGCAGCCATTCCAGCCGTATTCATGGCGACCACGGCTTAACTCGCTTGGCAGGTTTTCATGCGTGAGACGAATTTCCGTGGAATCTCCTTTTGCGATAAAATCTATAGTGATGAGGGTTTCGTGGTTTACGTAAGCTTCATCATCTTCCCATTGCCATGTATAGACTAAGCGGGATGGTGGGGTGATTTCACGATATTCTCCGCCTACGATCATCTTCTCGATGGGGGAGTTTGCTTCTTCGCAGGATGGAGCCTCCACGACGAAGCGGTATTTTCCGCCAACACGGAAATCGATCTGAAGATCGACAAGATTGCAGCCCTCGGGGCCGAACCATTGTTTTGCCTGATCGGGGTCTGTCCATGCGGCAAATACGCGATCGCGCGTAGCCGCAAAGGTGCGGGAGATGCTCAGTTTTTCTACAGTGGGTGTAGTGGTCATGATATTTATTTTTTTGGTTGTTTTTCGAGGTATTGGGCGAGCGCATCGAATTGCGATTCCCAAAATTTTCTATATTGCTCGATCCAGCCTACGGCTTCGCGCATGGGGTTGCTTTCGAGACGGACGCGGTGAATACGGCCATCGCGCTTTCTGCGGATGAGACCGGCTTTTTCAAGGACACGAAGATGTTTACTTACTGCGGGCAATGACATGGCAAAGGGGCTGGCAAGCTCAGTGACCGTGTATTCATTCTGAGAGAGAAGTTCCAGCATGTGTCGTCGCGTGGGATCGCTGAGAGCGGAGAAAACAAGATCGAGCCGGCGATTTAAATGCTTAACCATATGGTTAACTATTAATCAAAAATCCGCCTCTTGCAACAAATTTTTTGATATGGATAAATTAAAAGAGACGTTGGGGACGGACGAGATGCGAATTAGAAGAGCATAAGCGTAACTATGGATCTTATTTCCCCTTATCCTTTCTGGCCTGTGAAGAGCGGCTTGCTGAGTGTCTATCCTTCTCTGACAAAGGATATGAAGTGCGATGTTGCGGTTTTGGGTGCGGGGATCAGTGGTGCGATGATCGCAGAGCGACTTTCGCGGGAAGGGCTTGATGTAGTGGTGCTGGATAAGCGCGAGGTGGCTGGCGGCAGTACCAGTGCGAGCACGGCGTTGCTGCAATATGAGATCGATACGCCACTGGTGGAATTGGCGAAAATGACGGGTCGTGCGGATGCAGAGTGTGCTTACCGGGCATGCTATAGGAGCATTGATGAAATCGAAGATCTGACGAAGCGTCTGAAAATCGACTGCGGCTTCGAACGTAAGCGAAGCATTTATCTCGCGACGAAGGAATCGGATGCCCCAATGCTGCGCGAGGAATGCAAGGCGCGGCGTGCAGCAGGGATACCAGTCCGGTACCTGGAAAAGGCGGATATCGAAAAGCGATTTTCGTTTTCGCGTGAAGCGGCTCTTATGTCGAAACAGGCGGCGCAAATGGATTGCTATCGATTCACGCATGGATTGCTTAAAGTCGCCGTGAAACATGGAGCGCGTATTTTTGATCGTACACTCGTGAAAAAGCATGAGTTCGATGGGGGATATATGCGGATGACGACCGATAAAGGATTCACGGTGCGAAGTCGGCAGGTAGTTTTTGCGACAGGTTATGAATCGCAGGAGATTTTGCCGAAGGGACTCGTGAAATTAAAAAGCACCTATGCGATGACGAGTGAACCACTGGAGGAGTTTCCCGGATGGTGGAAACGATGTCTGCTTTGGGAAACAGCACGACCCTATTTTTACATGCGAACGACACAAGATGGACGTGCGTTGATCGGCGGGGAAGACGATGACTTTCGAAATCCTACGCGTAGAGATGCTCTCGTGGAAAAGAAGGCGAAGACGCTGGAGAAGCGATTCCGGGAAATGTTTCCTGAAATCAACATGGAGCCAGCCTATCACTGGGCAGGAACCTTTGGAGAAACGAAGGATGGGCTGGCGTATATCGGTGCGCTACGACAGATGCCGGGATGTCAGTTTGTGTTGGGATTTGGCGGTAACGGTATTACCTACAGTGCCATTGCTGCGGATATTATCAGGGACGCGTTTTTTGGAAGAAAGAACGGGGATGCGCACCTCTTTCGCTTTGATCGCTAAGTGTTACGATTTCGGGGGTAAATCTTCCAGCAACCATGCGATGGCGGCTTCCCGCTCATGAAAAACTTTGTGTGGGAGCTCTCTGAGGGCAATATCACCTGTGAATTGAGCGATAAGTTCCGTGGTATGCTTATGATATACTAGATAGGCGGTTTTTGCCATTCGCTCGCGAAATTTGGGATAGGGTGGAGTGAGAAGCGAAGCACCGGTACTGTATTCATTCTTACGATTGATGAGGAGTTTTAAGGATTTGACTCCACAGTCCTCAAGAAAAGCGTCGAAATCTGGAAAGTCCTCTAGGTCTAGTTCGTGATGGGTCTCGACCACCAATTCAAAAAAACCGAGTGGATCAGCGAAAAGAGTATAGGCTTTGCATTCAAAGATTGGATCCATATAGGGGAGGATTTTCTTCAGAATAACAGAAACAAAAATTTCTGCAATACGATGCGAACATTAAAGTTCTCGAAATTGCGGATGATCGAGAATGATTTTTTCGAAGACAGGATACTCTGCTACGGGGATGTCCGCCGGAAAGCGTGCGGTGGAGCGTTTCCATTTCCCAAGCCATTCTTCTGCAAGAATGTTCTGATGTGGGAAGGATGCCTGACGATAGGCTTCCGGGGTGAAGGCGATCGTTGTTTCGAGTTTTTCACCCGCATTGCGCCCCTTTGCGAGATGGAAGCCAGCGGAGAGCATAGCTACGCGGGCGGCGGTGGAGCAGGTATAGGTAAAAAGCTGCACGCTTCTCCCGCGGCATACGGTATAAAGCTCACGGAATGCATGGCAACCCCAGGGTTCGGAAAACGACTTGTTCGAAAACATGTCGTAAAAAATGATATCGGGAGGAAGCGGAGCGGCTCCGATGGTTTGGGGATAGCTGCCGGGAATCAGTAGCCACTTGAGCTTGGGATGGCGCTCGGATTGCCATGTGGCGTTTTCCAAAATGGCACGCGGAGCCGAGTGTTTGAGATAGGGGAATTTTTCGCTATGTCGAAGGGCGAGCCTTAGGGAGTCGAGATCATTTTCGAAACTGATGATTTGAAGTCCACGAACGGGGTTTGTTTGTGCTTCATAACACTCGATAGCAGCCATGGCATTTGCCGCCGCTCCGAGACCGACATCCCAGATGACGATATCGGATTCCTCTTCCGAGCGAAGATGACGCGAGAGTCTTGACTGCTCTACATAGAGATTTCGCGCCTCCTCCATGGGAGGAGTTCGCGAATGCATAATCTCCTGCGAGGCGACATGCCGGATGCTGGCAAATCCCTCGCGCGCGATATGGATCTCATAGTCTCCAAGTGTAAGAGATTCGGATTGCCCTGTTTGCATGCCCATACCGCACTAAATACTAATTTGCTTTAGCGTCGGTTACTGCGACGAGCGTGAAAGCTGCTGCGAAAGCGGGCGGGGGATTTTGGTCCCTGATTTTCGCCTGCCTCTCGGGGCTTTTGCGAAATATGTGCACCTGCAGCGAAGCCTTCGATGGTGAGTGCTGTAATTTTCTGTCCGATGAAGCGTTCGATTGCCGCAAGTTTTTTGAACTCTTCTGGAGTCACGAGCGTAAAGGCGTCACCGGTATTTTGAGCGCGACCAGTGCGGCCGATACGGTGAACGTAATCTTCAGGGTGCTGCGGGATATCGTAATTGATGACATGGCTAACGCCGGAGATGTCAATACCACGTGCGGCAATATCGGTGGCGACCATAACCTCGTATTTACCAGACTTGAAGCCGTTGAGAGCCTCAATACGCTGATTTTGCGAACGGTTGGCATGAAGAACGGCGACGGAATGATTTGCGTCGCGCAGTTTGCGGGCAATCTTATCCGCGCCGTGCTTGGTGCGTGAGAAAATGATGACGCTCTGGAAGTCGGTCTTTTTCAAGAGCGCGACAAGGAGATCAAATTTGCGGGCAGGATCAACAGCATAGACGCCGTGAGTGACCGTTTCCGTAACGGCACGAGCGACTCCGATTTCGATACGAACGGGATCATTGAGTGCCCAGGTTGTCAGTTCTGCAATTTCCGGTGGAAGCGTAGCAGAGAAGAAGAGTGTTTGGCGTTCTTTTGGGCACTTCGCGATGATGCGTTTCATCGGCGCGAGGAATCCGACATCGAGCATACGATCGACTTCATCGAGCACGAGGACTTCGATATTGTTGAGTTTTACTTCGCCTTGCGAAAGATAGTCTTCAAGACGACCTGGTGTGGCGACGATGATATCGAGGCCGGTTTTCAAGGCCTGACGTTGCGGGCCGTAGCCGACGCCACCAAAAAGAGAGGTGACACGAAGGTCGGTAAAGCGTGCGAGATCGCGAATAGAGGTTTCAACCTGCATAGCGAGTTCGCGAGTGGGTTCGAGGATAAGGCAGCGTATGGCCCCGCGTTTCTCAAGACGTTGAAGAATCGGGAGTGCGAATGCAGCAGTTTTTCCAGTGCCGGTCTGTGCGGAGGCGATGATATCGCGTCCTTCGAGCGCGACTGGAATGGCGCGAAGCTGGATTGGCGTGGGATCGCCATAGCCCATGGCTTGCGTTCCCTGAACGAGTGGCTTTGTGAGGCCAAGTTTATTAAAAGGCATGATGTTATTATGTGTAGTGTCGCAACCGTTCAAAATCGCTTTTGCGTGCGACGGATTTCTAAAAGGTGGGAGTCTCTTGCGGCTGTTTCCGATTTTCGGATTTCAAATCGCCACTGAGAAGCCGCGGAAGCGGCAAAAACACAACTAGCAATCTACCAATGCCCCTTTGGGCTCTAACCTAAGAGCTCACAATAATAGAGGGTTCGCGGAAAGACAAGGGAAATTGTCTTTCACCCCCTTTTACACTGGAAAGCTACTAAGCAGGATACGCTCCTGTTACGTAATTTTCCAGATCATGAATAACGGCTTTTTGCGCGTTAATTGTCCAGTTTACCAGGTCGCCTATTGATATGAGGCCCACTAATTTACCGTCTTCCATAACGGGAAGATGGCGCACTCGATGGGTAGTCATGGTAGTAAGGCTATCGCTGACAGAATCCTCGCGAGTAACAGTGATAACAGCACGTGTCATGATTTGTGAGACAGGAGTGTCTTTTGAAGCCCGTCCGAGTAGAGCGACTTTCCGAGCATAATCGCGTTCCGAGAGCATGCCGACAAGACGGTTTTCAGACATTACGGGTAATGCCCCGATATTGTGCTGTGCCATAAGCATAAGCCCACTATACACAGTTTCCCCGGGTGTAATAGACCAGACGCTGGAACCTTTCCGATATAGAATTCTCCCAATCGTGGTTGTGATTTCCATTGTATATCCTTTCTAAGGTACATCGAAATATCGACCCGCTTTGCGGGTATTTCAAATGAAGTTATTTCGAAGATTTCCAGACAGGAAGTCTTCTACCGTATGACAGTCCAGATACTCTGGATGACAAAGAAGAGAAATGCGGTGGAGCAGCCAAACATGAGAATTCCATTAGTCGCCATTACGGGGCCGAGGCCGCGCGATTTTGTATGGAGAACGACATCGCCATAGCCAAGTGCAGTGAGGGATGTGCCGGTGAAATACATGCTTTCACCGAAGGTGCGGAACTGACCATGTCTCCAAAAGAGGAACGCCCAGGCCGCAGCTTCCAGAGTATGGGTGATGAACAAAACGAAAAAGCAAAGGATGATAATCAAAGGTCCGCCGAGATGGTCGCTGTAATAATTCTTTAGGGGAGAGGCGAGCCGATGAAGATTATACGCCATCTCGAAAATGACGGCAGTATGAAAGCTGAACAGAATTATAGTAAGAAGAAGACCTCGGAAATAAATTCTCCTTACCGAATGCTTTGTTTCTGAATCAGTCACGGGTTTCGATTCGAAATAATGCACTGCGAGCCGTGGAATGAAAAGGATTTAACAGATGGGCTTACGCAAATCCTTTTTCGATTAAAGACAAAGATTTAAGATGTAACAAATAAATCCATGAAGCGGTGAACAGGTAGTGTGTCTAGAGATGCTGTGTCCCGGCAGAGCATAATGATCTTGTCGGCTTGCGGAGTCTGGAAATGACAGTGAAGATTTTTTTCAAATTTTTCGATTAATACCGGAGTGCCTTCTTTTCGACGGCGGCGGTGGCCGATTGGGTATTCCACGGACACACGTTCGGTTGCAGAACCTCCACGGAAAAATACCTGAATGGAGTTTCCGATGGAGCGTTTGGAGGAGTCGAGATAGTCTCGCGTAAAATCAGTATTCTCAATGACCTCCATTTTCGCGCGAAGGGCGTCGATACGAGGATCGGCAGCGGCAGTGTCTTCGTAATCTTCGGCGGTCAAGGTGCCTTTGAGTAAACCGATTGCGACCATATACTGGATGCAATGGTCACGGTCCGCAGGATTTGAAAGAGGGCCGGTTTTGTCGATGATCCGCTTTCCGCTTTCCTGTGTTTCGATGACGATATGTTCGATTTCATCGAGGCGATTAGATACTTCGGGATGGAGTGTAACCGCGGCTTCGACAGCAGTTTGTGCATGGAATTCCGCAGGGAAGGAAATTTTGAATAACACATTTTCCATGACGTAAGTGCCAAATCCCTGCTGAGGCACAGTGATTGGTTTTTCATCGAAGAGAACATCCTGAAATCCCCAACCTTTTGCGGTAAGGGCGCTGGGGTAACCCATTTCACCCTTCAGCGCAAAAAGCGCATGACGGACGGCGCGACTGGTGGCATCGCCCGCAGCCCAGCTTTTCCGCGATCCCGTGTTTGGAGCATGTCGATAGGTGCGAAGAGCTCCGCCATCAAGAAATGCATTGGAGAGAGCATTTATGATGTCTTGACGATTTCCTCCAAGCAGACGGGTGGCGACCGCAGTGGAAGCGATACGCACGAGAAGAACGTGATCGAGGCCCACGCGATTGAAGGCATTTTCCAAGGCAAGAACGCCCTGGATTTCATGAGCCTGAATCATCGCTACTAAAACATCACGGACAGTAAAGGAGGAGCGCTCTTTGTTGTCGGAGTTTCGGTTAAGATAATCTGCGACAGCGAGAATGGCTCCGAGGTTGTCAGAGGGGTGGCCCCACTCCGCAGCGAGCCATGTATCATTAAAATCCAGCCAGCGGATCATTGCTCCGATATTGAATGCGGCTTGCACGGGATCGAGTTCGAAGGAGGTTCCCGGCACTCTCGCGCCGCGATCTGGCATATCGGCTCCTGGCACAACAGGCCCGAGTAGCTTCACACAAGCAGGATAGGAGAGTGCAAGCAGGCCGCAACCGAGCGTGTCCATAAGGCACAGGCGAGCGGTATGAAACGCTTCTTCACTCGTAATTTTGTCGGCAGCGAGTACGTAGTCGGCGATTTGCTGCAGGAGGAGATCAGGATCGGGACGAGTGGCGTTTGTGATAGAAGAAGACATAAATTAACGATTTTCGATGGAAACGAAGGTGCAGTTTTCAGGGCCGGTATAATTAGCGCTCGGGCGGATAATCTTATTATCGATACGTTGTTCGATAATATGCGCACCCCAGCCGGAGGTACGGGAGATGACAAAAAGAGGAGTAAACATATTCATCGGAACATTCATGGCGTGATAAGAAACCGCGCTAAACCAGTCGAGGTTTGGGAACATCTTCTTTTCGCGCCACATGACCGTTTCGATACGTTCCGCAATTTCAAACATTTTTAGATCACCGATTTCTTCAGAAAGTTTTCGGGCGACTTCTTTAATAACGATGTTACGCGGATCAGATACGGTATAAACAGGATGTCCGAACCCAATGATGATCTCCTTGCGTGCGACACGCTGGATAATATCAGCCTCTGCAGCCGCAACATCGGAGTAGCGTTTTTGTATTTCGAAAGCGAACTCGTTTGCCCCTCCATGTTTAGGCCCGCGCAGAGCGCCAATGGCTCCGGTCATCGCGGAGTAAAGATCAGAGCCTGTGCCTGCGATCACGCGTGCGGCGAAAGTGGAAGCGTTAAACTCATGTTCCGCGTAAAGAATAAGAGAGCAATGCATTGCCTTGACCCATGATTCTTTTGCTGGCGTGCCATGGAGCAAGTGCAGGAAATGTCCGCCGATGGAATCGTCATCCGTGCAAACATCAATACGCTTTCCACTTTGTGAATAGTGGTACCAATAGAGTAAAATAGAAGACTGGCATGCAAGCAGACGGTCGATGATATCGCATGCGGCAGCAGCATCGTGATCTTCCTTTTCCGGTAGAACGCAGCCGAGAGCAGAAACTCCGGTGCGCATGACATCCATGGGATGCGTTGTCGCCGGAATAGCTTCCAGTATCGTACGGACGGCATCCGGCAGATCACGCAGGCCCTGTAGTTTTTTCTTATAGGCCGCTAATTCGGAATTATTGGGCAATCTTCCGTGGACTAGTAAGTGGGTGATTTCTTCAAATTCGCAGGATGCGGCGAGATCTAGAATATCATAGCCACGATAGTGAAGATCATTTCCGCTGCGTCCCACGGAGCAGAGCGCGGTATTTCCGGCGGTGACACCGGATAATGCGACGGACTTCTTGGGTTTAAAAGAAATGGGAGATGGCGTGGAATCACTCATGGTTTTTGGGCTTGTCAGGCTCGAACAGTGCATCGAGCTTTTTTTCGTAAGAAAGATAATCGAGAGTTTCGTAAAGTTCCGCGCGTGTTTGCATCTGGACAGTTACTTCCTGTTGCGTGCCTTTAAGGCGAATCGTATCGTAAATCAAAGTGGCTGCTTTGCTCATGGCTCTAAAGGCGCTGAGAGGATAAAGTGCTAGACGCACTCCGACTTCACGAAGTTCGTCGAGCGTAAAGAGCGGAGTTTTTCCAAATTCGGTAATGTTTGCCAGAACCGGCGTCGCTCCCATGGCTGATGTGAATGCATGGTATTCCTCGAGTGTCGTAAGAGCCTCAGCAAAAATCATGTCGGCACCTGCGGATACATAAGCTTGAGCGCGTTCTACTGCGGCGGCTTGTCCTTCGCTGGCATGTGCATCGGTGCGTGCCATGATGACAAATTGCGCATCGGTTCGGGCATCGACGGCCGCTTTGATTCTATCACACATTTCACTCGTGCTTACGAGGGACTTGCCGGGACGGTGTCCACAGCGTTTGGCGAGCACTTGATCTTCAAGGTGACATCCTGCCGCTCCTGCACGCGTTAATTCACGAATAGTGCGGGCGATCATAAATGCACCGCCCCAGCCGGTATCGGCATCCACCAGCAGGGGAAGCGATGTCGCCTGGGTAATGCGGCGCACATCTTCGCAAACATCATTCAGAGTCGTGACGCCAAGGTCGGGAAGGCCAAATGAGGCGTTTGCCACTCCTGCACCCGAAAGGTAAAGCGCACGAAATCCGGCCTGCTCTGCCAGCATCGCGCAGTAGGCATTAACCGCACCGACAATCTGTAAAGGTTTCTCCAGTTCGATAGCGGCTCGTAGTTTGGCTCCTTGAGATGAGTGGTTCATGCAGATATTGTTAGCATTTCTATCCGCATTGTCTCCATTGCTTTGTGATTTTAGAATTACTTTGTTCTTCTCATGGTGATAGATATAAACTATCACTAAATCCCGTAATGGAGTTACGACATTTGAAATATTTTACGGCGGTAGCGGAGGAGTTGAATTTTCGACGTGCTGCGGAAAATCTTCATGTCTCGCAACCTTCTCTCAGTATTCAGATCAAGCAACTGGAGGAAGAAATAGGGGCGCAACTGCTCAATCGAAATACACACGGCGTTATTCTTACCGCAGCAGGCACGCGATTCCTCGAAGATTGTCGCCGTATTTTACTCGATGCGGAGGATTCGACGCGGATTGTAAAACGCATTGCTCGCGGAGAGGAGGGGCGTCTTTCCATCGGATTTGTATCTTCGCTGGGGCATGGCCTGCTTCCTGGTATCCTTAGAGCCTATCGTAAAAAATATCCCGATGTGGAACTTCAACTTGCGGAAATGGATACCACACAACAAATGGATGCTCTACATGCCAACCGACTTGATCTCGGATTTATAGGTCTCGGATTGCCGCGTGATACTGCGGACCTGCAACTAACGCTTGTAGCTCAGGAAAAACTTGTAGCGGTATTACCGCAGGATCACGCGCTCCTTCAACGACGACCACGTGTGCCAAAGTTTCTGCGCCTCTCCGCCCTGGCAAAGGAAAGTTTCCTTTTGTCTGCTCGGCAAAATGCACCCATTTACAATCCCTGGATCGTGACGCTCTGTCAGCAGGCTGGGTTTCAGCCACACGTTGTTCAGGAAACGGGGCAACCGGTAACGGTTTTAAATTACGTGGCAGCCGGGCTTGGCGTTACGGTGCTTCCTGCGCAGTTCGGCCGACTCTCAACGGTAGGAGTCTGTTTTATCCCATTAGCACCGCCAACCCCTTCTTATCGATATTATGCCGCATGGAGTCCTAAAAATCGGCACTCCGCATTACAGCACTTTGTCGAGATCGCAAAAACGGCGTCTCGACGTTGAGGAGTCCTGAATCCTTATTTAGGAACGTTGCGAAATGCGATGGAAATGCGGTTCCACGCATTAATGGTAGAGATGATCATCGTGAGGTCGACAATTTCTTTTTCGGAAAAGTGTGCTTTCAGTGCTTCGTATTTATCGTCCGGTGCATGAGTCTGGGAAATGTGGGTTACAGACTCGGACCAGTCGAGTGCAGCGCGTTCGCGATCTGTGAAGAGAAGAGCTTCCTGCCAGACAGGAAGTTGGTCAAGGCGCGGTTGAGTCTCGCCATGTGCGCGGGATTCTTTAGTGTGATAGTCGACGCAGTAGACGCAACCGTTGATCTGTGAAATTCGGATTTCGACGAGATTGCGAAGGAGGGGATCTATGGAGGCGGTAGCGAGGTATTTGGTAATCGCGCCGAGATCTTTAAAGGGTTCAGGGGTGACTTGGAGGTATCGGATTCTGGACATAAGCTTTATTTTGTTTCCGCACACTCTAGCACGTTGAGGTTAGGGCGACATCTCAAAAGTCAGCCCGATTTTTTGAGGATTTTGCAATACTTTTGGCCGTTTACCTCTATCGCTACGAAGCCCGCATTACTTATCGCGGCCAGTGCATCGGGCGTCGATGCTTCTGGATAAGTTGTAATGAAAGAGGAGTCG
Source organism: Chthoniobacterales bacterium (assembly GCA_039935735.1). Lineage (GTDB taxonomy): Bacteria > Verrucomicrobiota > Verrucomicrobiia > Chthoniobacterales > JBDTJR01 > JBDTJR01. Next base: position 15,691 of record JBDTJR010000156.1, read on the forward strand.
TAAAAAATAATATCTGGAGCAGTGAGTGTTCGCTCTATTGCTTGCATGAAATTTCCTATAACCAGCGTCCACTTAAGATCGGGATGGGATTTTGATTCCCATGTGGAGTTTTTGAGCGCGGCAAAAGGTGCGCTGTGGCGCAAGTATGTGAATTTATCGTTATTTTTGAAGGCGAGACGTAGTGGATCGAGGTCACTACCAAAACTGACGATGTGTAATTTCCGGAGCGGATGAAGAAGGGATTCTTTTTCGTAGCATTCGATAATAGCCATTGCATTGACGGCTGCACCGAGACCGATATCCCAGATTACGAGAGGTTCGGTGCTATCGCTAGTCTGACGAAGTTGAGAAGGGAGTTCCGAGGGATCTATGTAAAGGCGCTGTGCGTCTTCGAGAGGTAATGCGCTGGTATGGAGTTGCTCTCCAGAAAGAATATGGCGAATGCTATAAGCATCTCCTTCGGAATGAACTTCATATTCTCCAAGAGCCATGCGCTTTTGTGGCTTTGGCACATGGATTAAACTCGGATTATCCATATCATCCTCATGAAGAAATGCCTGTTTCTCCCGATAGAGCGAAAGAAAGGTGTCCGTCAGGATACTCGTGCGAATATCCCGCATGAGCTGGTGGTAGAAATGGAAATTATGTTTACCGAGAAGTTGCCAACCGAGCGTTTCCTTCGTCTTCGTGAGATGATGAAGATAGGCGCGTGAGTAGCGAATGCAGGTTGGGCAATCACATTTCGGATCAAGCTTCTCATCGGAGAATTTATAAACGCTACGGCGCAGTTGCAAATAACCACGTGACGTAAATGCGCCACCACGTTGTGCGACCTGCGTGGGGATGATGCAGTCGAACATATCAACGCCACGGTGAACTGCTTCGAGAATATCCAGCGGAGTGCCGACTCCCATCAAGTAACGCGGTTTATCTCGCGGCAGAAGTTGCGCGGTAAATTCGCACATGTCTTCACGCTCGTTTTTACTTTCGCCCACGGCAAGTCCGCCGATTGCAAAACCGTCGAATGGCATGGATGTCAGCCCCTCCGCACTTTGACGTCGGAGTTCGGGAAAGAGCGCGCCTTGAATGATTGCAAACATGGATTGAGGGGAGTCTCCACGCGCAGCGAGGCTTCGCGCGGCCCAGCGCTGAGTAAGTTCGAGAGCAGCAAGGGCGACCGGCGCATCGGCGGTGGAAGGGACGCATTGATCGAGTGCCATCATGATGTCGCTACCGATGGCCTTTTGCGTTTCGATACTTACCTCCGGACTTAGCATGATCGTCTGTCCGTCGATATAACTCTGGAATACCGCGCCTTCCTCGGTCATCGAGCGCGAGTGGGGCAGAGAAAAGATTTGATAGCCTCCAGAATCGGTAAGCACCGAGCGTTTCCAGCTCATGAATTTGTGGATGCCGCCCATGTGGCGAAAAACCTCCGGGCCGGGCCGCAGTAGGAGGTGGTAGGTATTTGCGAGTAGGATTTGTGATCCCGCGTCTTCGAGTGTTTGCGGAAGCTGCGCTTTTACCGTCGCCTGCGTGCCCACGGGCATGAAGACTGGCGTGGCGACTTCATTATGCAGGGTTTGAAAAGTCGTCGCCCGTGCCTGAGAGCCGGTGGCCTGCGCATCGAGTTGAAAATGAAGTCGGGACGGAGTCACAGTTACAAGGTGGCGGTTGTAGGTGAATAATGCGACGTGAACAAGCCCAGTGGTAGTTTAAAAAGTTAAAAGGGGATTAAACTGACAAAGGGATGCTTTCCGTCTAAAAGGTTTGGGTAATGAAAAGTGGAGGGAAAAATCCGACAAAGGAGCTTTATAACCAGTTGCGTTTGCTTTCGTGTGACGAACTGTGGAATGACGAGGTGCCGCGATTTGATCGGGGGACCGCCGAGGAACGTTTTGCACGGGTAGCAGTCATCCGGGCCGTGGGTGTTGTTTTTTCGGAAAATGGAACGACCAGACAGAAAAGCGAAGTGCGGCAATGGCTGCGCGCGTTGTTGCAAGATCCGAATGAAAAAGTGCGACGCTATGCGATGACGGCTCTTCCGAAACTTGGCGCGGGTGCAGAAGAAGAGGGGGAGCTTCTTTCATTGCTGAAAAGGACCACGGTAGATCGCGAGAAGAAATTCCTGGGTGAGGCATTGGATAAGATTGGTGGCGCTGCCACATTGGAGGCGGTGCAAGGCGCAGGTGGTTTGCCGCTACAAACTGAGCAACGCGCAAAGGCGAGTGTTGCGCGACTGGAAAGTCCAAGTGTGATTCAGATGGATCGTGCACTCTCTGATTTTAAAGACCTGCGGATTCATTTGCGCGGGCGCGAGGGACTAGAGGAACTCGTTCGCGATGAAGTGAGGGAATATATCAAGACGCATGGGAAATTCCGCGTTGAGAGAATGAATCCCGGACTCGTCACTCTTTCACCGATTGCTCCTTTCACTTTGGGAGATATTTATGCACTCCGGTGTTTTGGTACCGTGGGATTTGTCATTGGTACCGTAAACGCCACGGAGGAAGCGGAATCCGTGGAGGCTTTGGCGGCGGCGATTACTTCGTCACTATCGCGACGGGTATTGAAAACCTTCACCGAAGGATCGATTCGGTATCGCTTGGATTTTGTGGCGAAGGGACATCAAAGAAGTGCGGTGCGGCTTGTGGCAAATCGGGCTTACGAGTTGTGCCCGGAGATTCTCAATGACTCACGGAATGCACCGTGGGCGATTGATATTCATCCGGGGCATGAAGGAGATTCGGTGGAGTTGCGTCCAAGGCTAAGTCCTGATCCGCGATTGTATTTTCGCCGAGGAGATGTTCCTGCAGCTTCGCATCCTCCACTGGCGGCCTGCATGGCACGGCTTGCGGGAAAAATGGAAAACGAAGTTGTGTGGGACCCATTTTGCGGATCAGGGCTGGAGCTTGTCGAGCGAGCGTTACGTGGCGGAGTTCATAGCGTGTATGGCACGGATCGCCGTGAGGAGGCGGTCGCGATTTCGAGAGAAAACTTCGAGTCTGCGGATATTGCGCGCGTGCAGTCCCATTTCGTTTGCAGCGACTTTCGGGATTTTGAATCGATCGAAGGCCTTGGAGCTAATAGCGCCACGCTCATCATCACGAATCCTCCGATGGGGAAGCGTGTTCCCATTCGCGATATCCACGCATTGATCGAGCAGCTTTTTGATGTCGCTGCGAAGGTGTTGAAACCGGGTGGTAGACTTGTTTTTGCAAATCCTGTCCGTGAGGATCTTTCGTATCCTCCGATGAAATTAAAGTTCCGTCAGCTGGTGGATTTCGGGGGATTTAATTGTCATTTGGAGATGTACGTTAAATCCTCTTGAGATATGGCATTGGAATTTGATCAGCGATTGAGGAAGCCGATACCGATTTGGTGGCAGGTGATTATTTTGGTCGCTTCGCTTGCGGTGTTGATTGTGTTGGTGCTTACGTTATTTTTACCGATTCCGACAGAGGCGAGACACATACTTGATTTTGCGGATACGGCGATCTGCGCGATCTTCATGACAGATTTTTGCATCCTGCTCTATTCTTATAAAAATCGGTGGGAGTATTTATATACCTGGGGGTGGTTGGATTTTATCTCGTCGATACCTTTTATCGGGCCATTACGCTGGGGGAGGGTGGCGAGGCTATTAAGGTTGTTGCGATTATTCCGTGGTATGCGAGGGAGCACGGGACTTTTGAAGCAATTATTTCTCGAACGTCAGAAAAGCACGTTACTGGCGATTTGTGTGCTGGCGGTCATTGTTATTGTCTTCGGATCGGTTGGAATTCTCGTGGCGGAGCAGGGATCGCGCAGCCAAATCAATACCGCACAAAATGCGCTTTGGTTTACGCTGACTACCATGACAACAGTTGGCTATGGCGACCTGGTTCCGGTTACCAATCTCGGTCGCGCGGTCGCGGTGCTTACGATGATTGCGGGGATTGGAATTTTCGGAGCGTTTACCGCGCTTGTTGCGTCGCTGCTTTTGAGCTCCTCAAAAGAAGGTGAAGAGGTTGATACTATGGCTGTTCAGCTTAAAAATAACGCGGATCAAATTGCTTTATTGAGAGAAGAGATTCAGAGTTTGCGTCAGGAGATATCGCGTAGCACCGATAAAAAGTAGGGAGCGAACCGCGGAGGCGCAGAGACGCGGAGAGGGGGCGTCGGGGTATATTTTTTCTGGTAGAGGAAATAGCGGTGGGGTAAAGTTCGGGGAGTAACTCCCTTTTATGAGTCATCAGCACGAGCAAATTGAAC
>JBDTJR010000157.1:0-6956 GCA_039935735.1 Chthoniobacterales bacterium
GGTAGGCTTTGTGCCACGCGCACCTACCATCGTTATTGCAATGGCATCCGTATAAGGCGTGCTCGCTGAATTATTGGTGCCACCACCGCCGCTTAGTATCGCTTGCCCGGATGGGGTAAAAGTAATCCGATTGGTAAAAACCAGGGATAAATTCGAGTTAATCAAATTCGTGGATAAAACAGTATATGGCCCTGCTAAAACATTGGCACTCGTGATACTGGTATTGGTATTGATATTGGTTGAGAATGTATCATTTGTGAGTATGACATTTTCGAATCGGAAGATTTTTGAGATCAATGCAATATTAGTAGCGTTTGTATTCGTGAAACTGGAATCCAGAGAACTTCCTATGACCACGCATAAATCATAATTGCCACTCGTATTGGTTCCATTGGTTTTAGGGCCGCCAAAAGCGACCCATGTGTAAGTCCGGCGGGTTTGCGCTTCATTTCTGGCAAATTCCAGCAAGCCGGTAATGCCATACACTGAATTAGACATATTCTTGCTGCTTGAGAGCGCCTGAAAAGCAGGCCCCGCCAAAACCATGAGCATCCCCATAATAGCCATCACCGCCAACAACTCCATAATGGAAAAGCCTGATCTTTTGCAGAACTGGGGGGTAGAGTTCATCTACCGTATAGATACGCCTTTTGTATATCCCATGTCAATACTTTGTATGTATAGATGAGGGGGATATTCAAGCATCCAGCTTCGTTTTTAAGATCTGATCCACAATAGTGGGGTTTGCCTTGCCTCGAGACAGCTTCATGACCTGACCTTTGAGAAAATTGAGCGCGGCAACTTTACCCGCTTTGTAGTCTTCCACAGACTGAGGATTTGCCTGGATCACCTGATCACAGAAGGGCTCTATGGCTCCAGAGTCGCTTTCCTGCTTCATCCCTTTTTCCTCCACGATGGCCGACGCGGCTTTCCCGGTGGCGAACATTTCCGTGAAGACTTCCTTCCCCTGTTTGCCGCTAATCTTGCCGTCATCAATGAGATTGACCAGTTCATCCATGGATTCGGCTGAAACAGGACATTGCGCGATAGTCAGGCTGGCACTGGAAAGGGCGCTTTGGAGGTCATTAAGTATCCAATTGGCGATATTTTTCGGTTTTCGCGCCCCTTTGGCGGCCGCTTCAAAATAAGACGCGAGAAGGAGGTCATTCGCAAGAACTCCGGCATCGTAGGGACTGACTCCGAATTGCTCCACATAACGCGTGCGGCGGGCCCCCGGGAGCTCGGGAACGCGGAGCTTTGCCTGCTGGACAAGAACCTCGGTCTTTACGGGCATGAGATCGGGATCGGGAAAATAGCGGTAATCATGCGCCGACTCCTTGATACGCATGAGCATGGTCTCGCCTCGCCCGTCGTCCCAGCGGCGAGTTTCCTGCTGGAGGGTTTGACCCGCGTCGAGAGCCTCCGCCTGGCGCACCATTTCAAAGGCGATCGCACGGCGAACGCCGCTAATGGAATTAAGATTTTTGATTTCGATCTTGGTGCCGAATTTCTCGGTGCCTTCAGGACGCAGCGAAATATTCACATCGCAGCGGAGCTGGCCCTTCTCCATATCCGCATCGCTGACATCGCCATAAATCATGACCTGCTTGAGCGTAGTGAGATACGCAAAGGCTTCCTCCGGGGAGTCGATATCCGGCTCGGAGACAATCTCCATTAAGGGCGTACCGGCGCGGTTAAAGTCGATGCCAGTGGCGCTTTCCATGTGAAAACTTTTGGCGACATCCTCCTCGAGGTGGATACGCGTAAGGCGGACTTTTTTATCAGGATTCGCGATGCTCTTTTGTGCATCCTTCGGATAAGCCATATCGAAGAGCGGCACAAACCCGCCTTCACAGAGAGGCATGTCGTATTGGGAAATCTGGTAGTTTTTCGGCATGTCCGGATAAAAGTAATTTTTCCGGTCGAACTTGCAGGTGGGAGCGATTTTGCAATCAAGCATGAGTCCTGCGAGTGCCGTCATGCGGAGCGCTTCTTCATTCATGACGGGAAGGGCCCCCGGAAGGCCGAGACATACGGGACAGACATTCGTATTTGGCTCGGCGCCAAACCCGGTCGCACAGCCGCAAAACATTTTGCTGCGCGTCTTAATCTGCACATGGACTTCCAAACCAATGGTCGTGATGTATTTACTCATCTTTAAATGCCGACTTTTAATGGTCGCCGCTCAAGATTCAAGCCGAGAAGCGTAAAGAACGGATAAATTTATGGCTTGGAATCGGATTCCGACGGCTTCTGCTTTTTGGGAGGAGCCAATGCACGATCAAGTAGTGCATTAAAATCAATAGCCATGATGGCTTTACGAAACTCCGGGTCATTGGCAGATTCGATGACCTTCTTATTACGAAGCATCTTGAAGTAATCCCTGCTTGCAAAGGCCTGGTTAATTTCAGGATCAGCAATCATGGCCGTCATGCGCGGAGATTGACTCAATTGCTGCATGGCAGGGTCCTCCATTAAACGTCCCAAAGCCTCGGGATTCGCGGTGATCCGACCCACCTTGGCGATAAGTTCATAAATGCCAGGGGGAATGATATCGATCTTTTCGACAAATTTACCCGGCGCACCGGACTCAAGCGCGGCCTTGATGCTTGTCATCCCACGTTCGACTGCGGAGTCTGCCGAGGGAGCATATTTGATTTTGGAAGAGGAAGCTTTTTTTGTCTCCAGCCGCGAGTCGGAATAAGCCCCTATCGCCCGGAAGCACAGAATGAATATCCACATGATCAAAAAAGCGTAAATACACCCCAGAAACGCTCCGCCAAGGCCGTAAAAAAAACGAACCAGTCCAGATCCCTGATGGGCGGTTGTCTTAAGAAGGATCGCTGAGAAAATGGCAATCGTGATGTAGATTACCGTCCCAACAAGCATGGAAACCACACCGGCAATTATAAAATCCGGGTAATGCAAAAATGGGCGAAGAAAGGGCGCAGTGAGTGTCCCTAAAAAATATCCGGCAGCATAAGCCAGAAAAAGAGAGATAAGACTGACCAGATAACGAGCGAAGCCTTTTCTCCATCCCCTTATCAGATGATACAGGAGAAAAACACCCGCCACAATCAGGAGAAACTTTTGCGACATCCTAAAAAATCATCCACTCGTATCCGGAACAAACCCCTGGCTTCGTGCGCGGTGCCGCAAAGCATGATCGCATAATACAAGTGCCGCCATCGCTTCCACCATGGGAACGGCGCGCGGCAGCACACAGGGATCATGACGTCCACGCGCTGAAAGATCGGCGTTTTCTCCGGTGACCGTCACCGTCTGCTGCGGTTGAAGAACCGTGGCGGTAGGCTTGAAAGCGACGCGGAAAAAAATCGTCTCCCCATTACTGATTCCACCCTGAATTCCTCCAGACCGGTTTGTCAAAGTGTGAGGACGACCGTCTTTCATGCGAAAAGCATCATTGTGCTCAGTACCCGTCATACGTGTGGATGCAAATCCGGAACCGATTTCAAAACCTTTAGTCGCAGGCAGGCTCATTACTGCTCCGGCAAGGTCTGCTTCCAGTTTATCAAACACGGGCTCACCGAGACCGACGGGAACTCCGCGAATGACGCACTCAATAATGCCTCCAATAGAATTCCCTTCGCTGCGAACCTGTTTGATTTTTTCGATCATTCGTTCTGCAGCGGCAGGGTCCGGGCAACGCACGATATTTGCCTCCACATCCTGAGCGCGGACTTTTTCGGGATCGACTTCGGAGTCGAGCGTATGGATCGAGCGAACATAGGCAATCACCTCAAAATCAGGGAAAAGCTGTAGCAGCACTTTTTTAGCCACGGCGGCGGCGGCGACTCGGCCAATGGTTTCACGGGCAGAGGCGCGACCGCCGCCTTGCCAGTTGCGAATACCGTATTTAGCCTGATAGGTATAGTCCGCGTGGGACGGGCGATACATGGTCTCCATTTCGCTGTATGCCTCGGGCCGGGCATCCTTATTGGTGACCATGATGGAAATGGGCGTGCCAAGAGTCTTTCCCTCAAACACACCGGAAAGAATACGGCACGCATCCTCTTCTTTCCGAGGAGTCACAATCTCGCTCTGGCCGGGACGGCGGCGATCCAGATCCGGCTGGATATCCTGCTCGGACAAAGGGATAAGAGAAGGACAGCCGTCTATGACAACGCCTACCCCACCCCCATGGGATTCCCCCCATGTGGAAATCCGGAAAAGCTCACCAAAAATACTTCCCATCCGGAAATTGATAGAAAAAAATCCGGGGAATGTCGAGGGAGCATCCCTTCAGAAGCATCGGGAATGATTTTTTGCCTAAGATCAAAAATCGTGAATTGACAGTTTTCGCGCGTTCGTTCGTCATGTCCGCTTGCGCATGAAAAAACTGATTCGCAGTGAGGTTTTTTGGATACTGCTACTCGCTGCTATCCTACGCATTGCTTTTTTGGCGATCAAACCACCCCATTTTGATGAGGGCGTGAACGGCTGGTTTGTGGATCAAATGGTGAAGAATGGGTATTTTAAATACGATCCGTCGAACTATCACGGGCCGCTGTATTTCTATATTCTTTTTGTATTCCAGCAGCTTTTCGGCAGAAACCTTTGGGCGCTGAGAATGCCTGCGGTGATTTCCAGCCTGTTGTGCGTGTTCTGGATGTTCCGGTTTCGGGATTTTTTTGGGAAACGATGTGTTACATGGGCAGCGGTGGCGATGGCGGTCTCTCCGGGATATGTGTTTTACGGACGCTACTCCATCCATGAATCCCTGCTGGTTTTTTTTACGATGCTATTTGTATGGGGAGGACTGGGAGCCATCCAGACCGGCCTGCGAAAATATTCACTGGGAATCCTCATCGGCGTCACGGGAATGATCCTGGTAAAAGAAACATGGGTCATTCATGCAGGCTCATTTCTTCTTGCGTTGGGATGTCTGTACTACTGGCAATTTGTGCGTCCCTCCGCCTCGCAATTAATCTTTGCAAAACAACAATGGAAGCGGCAGGAGATCATCCTCCCGGTAATTGCCGCAATGGTGGCGATTCTATTTTTTTACTCGGGAAATTTTCTACATATCGAGACGCTTGGCGGATTGGGAGAAGCGTATCTCATTTGGTTTAAAACCGGAGCGGGCGCTGGAGGGCATATCAAAGGAGATTACGGCCTCGGCCATGTGATCCAGCAGTGGCTGGCGCATGGAAAAGAAGGCTACCTCATATCCGATACAAGCTGGTGCACGCTCTTAAACTCACTCAATTATCTACTTTATTTAGGCAGGATCTATTTTTTAAACGGGCTTAATGCCGTATTCGGTGAGAGCTGGATTCACTGTTTAAATTTCCTCAATTACTATTGGCTATTCCTGATCACAAGGTATGAATGGCCTGCCCTGGCGGGAATCTTTGCTTCCCTGTGGTTTTTCTGGCGGCGCTCCGCAGCAACTATTCGTCTGGCAGGTATCTACGGGTGCGGCGTATTGGCTGCGTATTCCCTGATCCCCTATAAAACGCCATGGTGTATCATCTCACTTCTGTGGCCGTTTTATCTGGTTCTTTTTTACTTCATCGAGAATTTGAAAAAATGGAAACGTGAAGCTTCGATTGTTGCCGCGCTTATGCTCGCCGCTTCGCTGGGATGGAGCATCCGTCTTAATTTTTTCAATTACGTAAATATCGAGGAGCCGTATGTCTATGTGCAGACGCTGCCGGAGTACTCCATATTGGTTGATCCCCTGCTCCACCTCGCAAAACAGGATCCGCAGTATTACTACGTCAGTGGTCAGATTCTCCTCGATAGCTACTATCCTCTTCCCTGGGTTTTGGGAGACTTCCCCCAGGTCGGCTATTATAAACAGGCACCCGCCCGGCTCGATGCCGACTTTGTGGTGGTGGAAAGTAAGAAGGCCGGGGAAATCGAGAAGAAACTTGAGGACTCTTATTACCGACGCGAGTTTCAACTCCGAGATGCCCAGGAAAAATCCACCGTCTATTTCCGAGCTTCAAAATTCGCAAAAGAATTTAACTTCGCGCAACCGGAAGTAACGCCTGTGCCAAAAAAATGATAAGGCCGATTACTTCCTTGCTGGTTTTTACGGCCGTAACGATTGTGGTCGCGATCACTCTGGGACTCGCGATGGGTGCCATGAATACCTATGTCAGCATCTTCGGAGTTTTTGCGGGTCTTGTGGCTGCGGTGATTACTTTTAAAACAATAAAAGTCGAAGAGAGTTCTGCGGATGCACCAAATGTAGTGGAAATGGTGTGGCTGATAATCTTTGCACTTGCTGCATTACGCTCATTTTTCTGGCTGCTCTATCCCTATAATGACGAGTGGTATATTTTATCCCGCGATAATCTTGGGGATATATCCCTGCATTTAAATCTCATTCAATATCTCGCGCACGCCACACCTTTCTGGCCTCAAAGCTCGATCCTTGTACATACGCAGTTGACCTACCCGATTGGGATGGATCTTCTCAATGCGATCCTTCTGAACCTGCATGTGCCCGTGGTGAAAGGGCTGATATGGACTGGCCTGCTTGGTTCCTTGGCTACCGCTTACTGTCTGTGGAAATGGGGAAGATCATTCACGGTGGCCGCACTTCTCTTTACAGGAGGACTATTCGGATTCCTCGGATTTTTTCCGTGGCATCTTCCTCCACTCGAATGGAAAAATCCTTTTCTTACTTTATTTGTGACACAACGCGGGTGGCTGTATGCACTACCCGCGACGCTTTTTCTGCTATGGTCATGGCGGATGCGTTTGGAAAAAAAGAATACGATTCCAGAATGGATTGAAGTTCTTTTTTACGGGTCGTTGCCGCTTTTTAATGCCCATGCATTTCTTTTTCTAAGCGCCGTCCTCGCATCGCAATGGATTTTTAATCCAGATCACCGACGACGTCTATTTTACTTCGTAGGATTTTCATTTCTACCCGCCACAGTATGCATGGCACTTGTGACAAATTTTTTCCACCAGTCTGG
>JBDTJR010000158.1:0-3366 GCA_039935735.1 Chthoniobacterales bacterium
GTCGTGCAGATGAACCCGCGAATCTTTGGAGCGATAATCATAGGAATTGTTGTGCCGCCTTTCCTGCGCGTCGACAAGCTTTAAGCAGTCGTCTTTAATCCTGCGACTTGCTGATAACGCTGAGAAAGCGCACCGGTGGCTGGAAGACGCTTACGGGGCCGTGGCTGATCGACCCGTCAAAAAACAGGGAGTCGCCGGGAGAAAGCTCAAAGTGTTTATCGCCATGGCGATAGACCATTTCGCCCTCCAACATGAAAAGAAATTCGTGGCCGGGGTGGATGAAATCATTTTCCTCAGGTTTGATTTTTTTCGCCTCAATGGTCATTAGGTAGGGTTCGAAACCCTTCGAGAAAGGAAGACCGAAGGCCAGGCTTTCATAATAGTGACCGAGCTTTGACCCACGCCCCACGATGGAACGACGTTGCGCTTTTTTCACCAGCACGACCCGTTCCTTTTCATTTCCAGTTTCAAAAAGCGCACCCACTTCCACGCCAAGCGCGGAGGCGATACGCGTCAGAGTGGAAATTGGGGAAGAAACCTTGCCATTTTCAATCCTGGAAAGCTGCCCGCGTGTCAGCTTTACCTGTGAGGCCAACTGATCCAGCGTCACATGCCGATTGTTGCGCAGTGTGCGGATTTTTTTGCCTAAAGTGATCTCAAGCGGAGGTTTACGCATCGCGGGAAACTATTTTGATTGGTCGTGGAGAACAAGCTGTCTTTGAGGAAACGTTTATTTTTTCCAATTTCAAATTTCCCCTTCTCTTTTTCACGGATGTTGCATTAAATGCAACTCCCCTTGCATCAAAATTCAACCGGAGTAACGCAATGAATCCACTTGAAACCCCCGTAAAATCCTCCTCTAAAAACGCCATCCATCACCCTCTCGAACCACTCTCTGGATCTGAAATCCAAGCCACCGTGGATATTCTCCGTAAGGAAAAGGATATCGGTAAAACAACGCGCTTTGTTTCCGTCGTGCTCAAAGAGCCTTCGAAGAAAGACGTCAAAAAATTCTCCCCAAACAGCAAAATGCGACGGGAAGCCTTCGTCGTGCTTTTCGATAACAGCAAAAATAAATGCTACGAAGCCGTGGTCGCCATCACTGAGGGAAGCGTCAAATCCTGGAAGCACATTCCCGGCGTGCAACCCACGATGACTGCCGATGAGCAGATCGAATGCGAGCAGGCGGTTCTCAGCAGCCAGGAATTTCGCGATGCCTGCAAACGCCATGGGGTAAATGATATCAATCTGGTCATGGTCGACATCTGGACCGCTGGAAACTATGGCGCAAAGGAAGAGAGCAACACCCGCCTTGCGCGTCCGCTCTGTTTCGTCCGTGCCGATGCCACGGATAATGGCTACGCAAGACCGATCGAAGGCCTTCGCCCCGTGGTTGACCTGAATCAAATGAAAGTCCTGCGCGTGGAGGATTTCGGCCCCACGCCGCTTCCGACGAAAGCAGGAAACTACCGTGCGGATCGCGTCAAAAATTTACGAAAAGACATCAAGCCTCTTGAGATCATTCAGCCTGAGGGCCCGAGCTTTCAAGTCAATGGAAATGAAGTGAACTGGCAGAAGTGGAACTTCATCATCGGCTTCAATTCCCGTGAAGGACTGACGCTGCACAACATCACCTATAATGATGAGGGCAAGGACCGCTCCATTCTTTATCGTGCCTCACTGTCCGAAATGGTTGTGCCCTACGGCGATCCCCGGCCCACGCAGAACAAGAAAAACGCCTTCGATTCCGGCGAGTATGGCATGGGCCAGTGCGCAAACAGCCTGGAACTCGGCTGCGATTGTCTCGGACATATCAAATACTTCGATGCCACGATGACTACCAGCCGCGGCGAACTGCAGGTCATTAAAAATGCGATCTGCATGCATGAAGAAGATTACGGCACGCTGTGGAAACACACCGACCGCCGTGACAACCATGTGGAAGTAAGACGCTCGCGGAGGCTCGTCGTCTCCTCCGTTTCCACGGTGGAAAATTATGAATACGGATTTTTCTGGTACTTCTATCAGGACGGCAACATTCAGTTTGAGCTGAAGCTGACGGGCATTCTCTCTCTCGGCACGTTGCCCGCTGGCGAGAAATCGAAATATGGAAACCTAGTCGCTCCGCAACTTTACGCGCCGAATCACCAGCACTTCTTCAACATGCGTTTGGATTTCGATATCGACGGCGAAAAGAACTCCGTCCTCGAGGTCAATGTGGAGTCCGAAAAACTCGGCAAAAAGAATCCTTACGAAAACGCATTCTACGCCCAACCCACCTTGCTAAAGACAGAGCAAAAAGCGCGGCGCAGCCTGAATCTGGAAAAAGGCCGCTATTGGAGAATCGTAAACGAGAACGTCAAAAACGAACTCGGCGAGCCCGTGGGCTACAAGCTTCTTCCGGGCGATAACTGTGTGCCCTACGCTTCGAAAAACGCGAGCTGGCGTAAGCGTGCGGGATTCACGAACCATCACGTCTGGGTTACGCCGTTCGATGAAGATGAAAAATTCGGCGCTGGAAATTATCCAAACCAGAACAAGGGTGGCGACGGCCTGATCAAGTGGACAAAGAAAAACCGCAACGTGGAAAATACGGATGTCGTCTTCTGGTATACCATGGGCCACACGCACATTCCACGGCCCGAGGATTACCCGGTGATGCCCACAGCATACATCGGATTCCTGCTGAAGCCCCATGGCTTCTTCGCGATGAATCCGGCAAATGATGTGCCGCCGACAAAATCGACGAAAAGTTCAGACAAAAGCGGTTCATGCTGCTCCTAAGGAATGTGAAAAGGTATGAGCTGCCAAAAAATACTTTCTCCCAGTAAAGGCAATCACACGAGCACGGTCTTCATGGCCGTGCTCGTCGCGCTCGTTCCCAAATGTCCTCTCTGCTGGTCCGTGTATGCCAGTCTGCTGAGCACATTTGGGATTGTCAGTTTCCCCTACTACGACTGGCTACTGCCCGTGATGATGGCTTTTCTCGGCATTAATCTTTTTGCGCTGGGTATGATGGCAAAGAGCAAAAAAATCTACGGCCCGTTTATTCTCAGCGGGGCTGGAGTCGGAATCATCCTCATCGGAAAGCTATGGATCGACAGCTCGCCGATTGCGTATGCGGGCGTAACGCTCGTGGTGGCGTCCTCGCTGTGGAATATCCTGACGAGAAAATTCGCGTGCAGCGCGGCTTCAAAAACAGCGCTCTGAGTGCCCGATTTAGAGCCACTCATTCGGGCAATAAATATCGGCCTGCGGCATTCCTAAATATTCTCCCTGTGCATAGTCCACGCCGAACTCGCGAAGTATATGGTAGGTCTCCTCATCCATGACATACTCCGCCACCGTTTCGATGTGCATGAGCGC
>JBDTJR010000159.1:0-10006 GCA_039935735.1 Chthoniobacterales bacterium
CCGGCTGCGAGACTAAGGATGAGTGCGGTTTGAAAAGAATGTAATCCGCTACAGGCTTCTTCAATACCAACGATACAACCCGGAAGGACAATCGTTGTCCCGGATATTTGCGCAGGCACACCAATCAGCAGCATGGCCTCGCCCACCGTCGTCGTCACGAGTGTCATCAGAGGGAAGGTGATTCCTTGCTCCAAAAATGTAGGCCACGGAATCGCCAGCAGGAGGAAACATACTGGGAAAACAAGGGACTTGATCAGTGATTTTCCACCTAGGATATGAGAGATCGTCAAGGTAGCCACGGCGGCGAGCAAACCGATGATCCAAAGCAGCAATCTCCAATAGAGCGGTGAAAGGCGAAAGAGCTCGAGTGGTAAAACAAGGAGCGCTGTAACAAAAAGAATTCCCCATGCCACAGGAGTGGAAAGATTTGTCGAACGGAAAGAATACTTCGGGATATTTCTCGCAAAGAAATAAGCGGCCAGCGGAAGCATCAGGAAGCCGTATTGATAGTCGGAATTTTGCAGCCACTCTCCCGCGCAGGCCCAGCACAGCCATAACCAGAGTGCTAAAGGATAAAGCACCAGCCAAAGTGCTGGGCGTGGAATGGAGGAGACTTTCACGGCGTTACATTATTCTGCTGCATCCAGTTATCCAACACGCGAATCGCCCAGCATTGGTACCATGCCCAATGTTTATTAAGAGCGATGGCAAAGTTCGACGGTTCGTAATCTTTCCAAAGCGTATTGCTCCATTGCTCGAACGGAAACAAGAAGCCGCGCTTTGGCTGATTCGCGATCCAATCGGGAAGACCTCCGACCGCGTCTACGAGCAGTTGTTTTCCCTGCGCAAAACGAAGATGAGGTGCAACCGTGGCGACCTTTTGAAAGAACTCCCAGTCGACGAGAGGGACGCGCAGTTCGAGTCCGTGTGCCATGCTCATGACATCGCTGTCTCTCAGCAATTGATTGCGCATATAGCCGGTGATTTCCAGATAGCTCACCTGCTCCTGAATACTTGTGAAAGCCGGGGGAGGAGCGGGAATCCACTCCTCAGGATTCTGCAAACCGATCGCAGCTTGGAGTTGACTTGCCTGTCGACGTGAAAAAATGGAGCGTACGAGATGATAGGAATTTTCAACAGAGGCGGGCTTCTGAAGCCATTCACCGAAACGCTGATATTTCGTATCGTAAGCAACGGTTTCAAGAATTAATCCGGCAGTTCGATGTAGCGGGCTTCCAAACTTAAATCGCTCCGAAGAATTCAAAAGTTTCGGCACGCGAAAGAAAGAACCGTAGCCGCCAAATACTTCATCGCCACCCAGGCCGGAAAGGACAACCTTCGCTCCGTTTTGACGCGCGAAACGCGAAACGCAGAAGGTATTAAACCCATCGATAGATGGTTGATCGAGAGCGGCGAGATATTCTGTAAAGAGAGCAGGAACTTCCTGCTCGCGGAGAAGATATTCGTGATGCTGCGTGCCAAGCTCTGTGGCAAATTTTTGCGCAACGGGGGCTTCATTAAAAGCGTCATCCTGCAATGCAATGGAGTAGGTATGCGTTTGCGAGTTCTCCTTTGCCACGGCTTTGGCGATGCAGGAAGAATCGATGCCTCCACTGAGAAATACGCCAACGGGCACATCGCTGACAAGGTGTCTTTGTATAGTCTTTCGAAAAGCCGAGGCGACGCGTTCCACGGCATCTCCTTCTTCCGAACGTGCAGGAAAATCAATCGGTGAAAATTCCGTAATGGTGATTTCGGAATTGCGCCACCGTAAGTAACTGCCTGGCGGCAAAGCATAGATGCCTTCGATGATGGTGTCAGGCTCCTGTATGGAACCGCGCCGTAAAAAGCTATCGACAGCACGAGGAGAAAGTTTTTTCTCTACAAGCCCCGAAGCAAGAAGCGTTCTAACTTCGGAAGCGAAGACGAGGCACCCGTTTGCGACATTATAATAAAGCGGCTTGATGCCAAAAGGATCGCGTGCCAAAAATCCGGTCTTCTCTGCGACATCATAAATACCGAATGCGAACATGCCATCGAAGTCAGACAGACATTTTTCCTGTTGCTGTTGATACGCGGCAAGAATGACTTCGGTATCGCTGTGAGAGCGAAAGCTTTGGCCTTCACGAACGAGGCGTTCACGAATTTCATCGTAGTTATAAATCTCGCCGTTAAATGCGATTTCGAATCTTCCCGATGACCATGACATCGGCTGGTGACCAGCGGGACTAAGATCAATAATTGAGAGGCGTGTGTGGCAAAGGCCGGCATCTCCATCGGGATTCAGCCACAATCCTTTGTCATCGGGACCACGGTGCACGAGTGCGGTCTGCATGCATGTGAGGCGACGTTCCAGCTCCGCGCTCCCCGCTTTCAATCCGAAAATTCCTGCTATGCCGCACATAATGATTAATTGCCCGTAAGAGCGAGTCGAAGATTTTGTGTAAACTCCCGTTTGCCAAATGCATGAACGACTTCGGCCCGCAACCAGGCAGGATCGAAGAGGCGCATATCGGGATAGGTTTTGTTTAAGAGCGGAATAAGAGCGGTTGCAATTTCGCGTGGATTTTCCGGATTCACAAGAACGCCGAGTTTGCCTTCCAGCAGTGCTTCGCGTGAGGCGTCCTGATTTCCCGCAAGCGCGGGCTTTCCGCTCGCCAGTGCTTCGAGATACGTAATTCCAAAACCTTCACCCCGGCTGGGCATGGCATAGACATCGCATAGTTGGTAATGTGCAGGAAGTTCTTCAAAGGGAACGTAGCCGCAAAAAATCACGCGATTTTCCATATTGTGAGATTTCACTACCTCTTTGAGACGCTCCAGATCATCGCCGGTACCTACGATCATGTAGTAGCAATTAGTAACGGACGCACAAATATCACTAAGCGCCTCCAAAGTTTGATCCACTCCTTTGTAACGTTCCTGAGAGGAAAGACGCCCCACGGTAAGAATAATCTTTGCATCAAGAGGTAATCGATAACGCGAAAGAAGCTCAGGAGATTTTTTTGCCGGTTGGAAACGCTCCGCGTCAAATGTATTAGCGATGACCGTGCAACGCTCTTTGAGTTTTGGAAAATGCTCTAAAAGCATATTGCATGTCCAGTGACTGACGGGAAAAATTTGTTTCGCGTGAGAAAGCCCTTCGTTTCTCGCTTTGTTCATCTGTGACAACTCAAGAGCGTGAATGGAGACTCCATAAGGAATTCCAAAAAATTTGAGAACCCATAGCGCGATCGGAGAAAGGTTCACGTGCGTCAGAAAAAGATAATCAGGACGTTCGCGCATTGCCTGCATTAGGCAGTATAATGCAAAGAGTGGCGCTCGAATGCGTGCGGGAATTTTGCCGAAGTCTGCGATACGTGGGCCGGAGGTCTGCACACCTTTCAGACTGATGGCCCGTATGTTTTCCGTCCCGAAGATATCAATCAACGACTGATAAACCTCCCACGAGTAGGATTGAATCCCGCCCTGAGAGCCATTCATGCCCGGAGTCCAGAGATGAATTTTCATGATGGGTAAATACTCTCAAGTGCGCGGAGCAACCCCTGACTGGCCGTCTGGTAGCTGTTGTGAGAGGTGATGAATTCCTGAGCGTGCCGACTCATTTCGACTACCCGTGTTCGATTTGTCGCGGCGTCCTCGATACAAGCGCGGAGTGCGGCAACATCTCCCGCCTCGAAACGCCAACCGGTTTTCCCGGGAAGGATTAGATCTTCGGCGCAGCCGACGTGAGAGCTGACGATGGCGGGTTTTCCACAGGCCATCGCTTCATTAACGGCGAGTCCCCACGTCTCGTAAGATCCGTAGCTCGGTAATACAAGAACATCACTACAGGCATATACGGCGGGCATTTCTGACTGGTTTTTAAAACCTAAAAATCGAACAGGCTCGGAAATCTGACTTGCGCGTTGTCGAAGAGAGTCCTCCAATTCGCCGCTGCCAGCGAAGACCAGTGCGGTGTTTGGAGAGGAGGATTGTGCGAATGCTTCCAGTAAATCCATAGGGCGTTTTTTGGATTCCAGTTTTCCGACAAAAAGGAAAATGGTGGTGTCAGCCGGGATCTGCCATTCAGCTCGCAGCTTTGCGATATCTGTTTTATTAGCAGCTTCTTCGAAACGGCTATTTTCAACAGCATGCGGAGCGAGAAATAGTTTACGCGCAGGCACACCGTAGGAACGGAAGTAGGCGGCATTTGCCGTTCCCACGGGAAGAAACGCGGCAAAGCGTGCATAGAGAAGACGCAGAGCTATCTGTTTTACCGCGCGCCGAAGCACAGAGGTAGTTTCCGCAATGCGGTGAGAGTCGCCACGAAAAATCATGGGGACAGCATGGCGGTTCCAGGTTTTGATAAAATGTAACAAGGTGGAATAGTTATAGCCAATCAGGAGGACAGCGTCGGGCTTCCATTCGCTGATTCGCGCGGAGAGCTCGGGATTGTCAATACCCTTAAAGTGATGCGTGCCGGGATCGGCGGATTTATTGGGAACAAGCTCGGACTCGTAGCCATCGAGCAAAGGGATATCCCACTGAAAACTCTTTTTGAATGCAGGATCTTCCCGCGTGGAAATACCAAAGTCCCAAAGGTAAAATACCTTCAGGGTCAAAGGTGTATTCTCGCTGAGATAGCGAAACCACGGTGCATAATACTGCACCGGGTGCGTTGTTATGATGGCAAGCCGCAAACGATGTGGCACGAGTGCCGGTTAAATACCGCCCATGGTCGTTCTGAGCTTAGTACGATCCAGGGTGATGGGTTGCATAATCAGAAAGCGAAGACCGACAAGAGCGACAAGTGTCTGGAAGAGCACGGTAACGAATACCCCCGAGCTAAATTCGCTCTGATAAGCAACGTTCATGACGGAAATCGCAACCAGCCCCTGGAATGAAGTCACGGGACAGCCCATGCTGTACTGCGTGACTTTCCCAAAAAATAGCGCGAGTACAACGGCGAGCATGCCGAGTCCGAAATATCCAAAATTCGCATAAGCTTCATTAAAGAGACCCCAGCCGACTGTCGTGTTTTCACTATCCTCACGACTCTGAATGTTGAAGTAAATATTCAGAAGCGTAGTTGTCTCGTGCACACCTAATCGATTCTTATTAAGAAAGTGGGGAATCAGCAACATGGGAAGAATGGCGTAGGTTTTCCCCTGCAATAAAGGCATGTGATCATCCATTTCCTGGACCTTAAAGAAAAGGTGAAGCAGTCCGCTTCGCTCAACGAGGGTGGAGCGTTCTTCATCGTATTTCTTCGCGCCGAAAAAGTAATTCAGTCCGTAGCGGCTCCACTCGGCATACATGGCAGGATATTCGAAGGGAGAGAAAATTTTACCAACGTATTCATCATGCCAGTACTTTTCACGCATGGAATATTTTCCATAATGGAGAATGGACATGATGAAACAGCCGATGGCGAATACCTTCCAGGGGAATTTGTGACTCGCGATGATGTATCCCATCATGGAGAGAAGGCCGGTTCCCATCGCCTGCACGAGCAGAAAGCCGCTTCCGTGCGCAAGCATCGTCATACCCACGAGGAACAGATAAAGCCACTTCATGAAAGGCTTCAAATTGTTCAACCCAAGGTCATAAGCCAGAATGAAGGTACTCAGAGCGGAGAGACAGAACATGAATGCTCGAAGCACTGTACTGAAACCACCAAGCCAGTCCAAACCACCCATCGCACCTTCAATAATAAATATGGTGGAAAGAGCCTGACCCGCTATCAGAACAGGCTGCGATCTTTTACCACCGATCGCCATAACCGTTGCCGGAGGAAGCTTTGGCTTTCTGACAAAAGGGAACCAAAGTGCGGTGCTAAGAAGAAGAAAGCCGGAGATAGCGAGACAGGATATCCAGAAAAGTTCAGGAGGCGTTCTTTGAATAAGTTCGCGGTTTTGAATCATCTGCATTCCGAATGCGGAGACAAACATGGACGCGTAAAGTGGATAGATCGGAAAGCCATGTGCTTTTCCCATGACCCATAGCAAAAGAGGAAACATGGCGCAGGCATTTACAATACCACCGGCTACCGCGCCAGAGACGTTGCCCTGAAATGCCACAGAGATTAGGTAGATAAAAAATACACCGATGCCGATCTGCACCAGACGAACGATTTGGGAGCTGCCTTGTGCAACCAATGCTTCGGGAGCCATTGGGGGAGCTTCTCCTGCAACTACTGCAGCAGCTACCGGCGGAAGCAGTGCTCTCCGGGTCTTATACGGATGTAGTCGTCGCGGATGCGGCGGTATTCCGGGAATGGTGGGAGAGGCTTCCATTATTCAATATAGGGATATTTCTGCATCTTCAGTAAGAAGGTAAAAGCAGTAGAGGGAAACATATAGCTATTTTGCGCCGGATTCCAGCAGCTTTTTAAAGTCATCCAAATGCAATTGGGCTACGGGTTTTACATCAAAAAGCTGGGCTTTGGCTCTTCCGGCCTTGCCGAAGGCGTTTCTTTTCTCCGAATCGTGCAAAAGCGAGGCAATATCTGTCGCAAGCGCCACAGAGGCATTTGCTTTCGTATGGTTAAATAGCAGGCCCGTTTGGTTTTTATCCACCAGATCGGAAAAGCAGGCCAGATTTGAAGCTGTTACAGGTAATCCTGATGCCATGGCTTCCAGGATGGCGATGCCGAAAGTTTCGCCTTTTTCCGCGACGCTGGGATAGCAAAAGATATCCATGTCGGCATAGCGGGCGGTCAATTCATCCCGGGAGAAGACGGGCGGGAGAAATTCCAGACGGCCTTGCTCCATGGATCGAATGGCGCTTTTTTTCAAACGGTCGTAATATTCTTCACCGCCTCCGCCTTCGGAAACTTTATACGGGCCGGTGATTACGATCTTCCATGCGGGGAGATCGGATTTTTTAAGAAGGTGTGTCGCGGCATCGATTAAAAGTTCGAGTCCTTTCTCGGGATGGACGCGACCGACAAATCCGATGGTCAGGATCGATTTATCTTTAGGAGGCTTGATGGCGAAAAAAGGCGTGAGATCGGTGGAGTTTGGAATAACGCAGATTCGGGATGCGATGGCCGGAGCTTGCAATGCCGCGGCGTGTGCGATGGCACTGCTCGGTGTTTGAATGCGCGGGACACGCGTGTAATATTTTAATTGGCCTTTGGGATAGCGATTCAGATTTACGACGGTAATTCCACGGGCGCGGAAAAAAACGGAGAGGACCGGGAGGAAAATGGAATTTGTGATGAGGATGTCTGCCTGCGGGAGATTAAAAATAATCCGAAACGACCACAGAACATCGAGTAGAAGATTTTCCAGTAATTTTTTACGATGGGAAAAACCGGGCAAACGAATGTGGCGGATGCCGCCTTCCTGCTCACGATCCGGAAAGTCCGGCCACGAGCGAGATAAAATAGTAACTTCATTTCCAAGACGGGCAAACTCCTGCGCGAGCTGATACCACATGCGCTCAACCCCACCGCCGCGAACGGGCGGACAGGGATTGAAGAAACCCAGCACAATGGAAATTTTCATCGTGTGATTGCTTTATCCAGTATCTGACATACCGAGCGCGTCATTGAACGTGCCAGATAAGGCTCGAAATTTTCCCAATTCGTCTCCGGTGTGCGCAGGTAGCCTTCACTTAGCCAGTTTGTAGCGACGATTTTTTTCGCGATAGTCTCTGTGGAGTCGGAAGGCGAAAAATCGACGCCGGTTCCGGCATTTGTTTCATTGAGTATTGTCAATACACTACTCTTCTCGTGAAAAACGGCGAGGATCGGCTTGCGTGCGAGAATGCAGGGGTAAATTTTTGAGGCAGTATAGCCTGCGTCGTCTGATCCCGGTATGATCAGGGCCTGCGCGTCGAGCATACAGCGGAGCGTTTCGAAATACGGGAGACGCGTGGGAAGTTCCTTCACAAGGTCTGCTACGCCAAACTCGTTCGCGACGGGTTCGATGGATTTTTCTCCCCTGCCTTCCGGCGCATAACTGGTGCCGATGAAGTGAATGCGAATCTTATTCACCGACTGTGGGTCACGAAGCCGAAATTGACGCAATGCTTCGAAAATTCCTGAAAGGGATTTTTTTAAATCTGAGCCGCCTCGCCCTGTGTAGACCCAATGCGTGAGACCGTCTGAGGGATTGAAAACGCGTTGTTGAATCCCTGTATTTTGTACGAATTCAAAATCATGTTCAGCCCCTGCGAAAGGAATGACGGCGAACCGCTCCGCAGGAATTTCGGGGTAGCGGGTTTCGATATCTTTTACATACGCAGACGAGACGGAGATAATCCCCGCGGCTCCTTTTGCAATGACAGGCTCCGTTCTGCGTGCGGACCATTGACTGACTGCATACTTGAGACGTCCTCCGGGGCGCGCGTTTTTCGCATAGTCATAATTGCTGACCCACGGATCTTGAATATCGAGAACGTAGGGAAGGCCGTAGCGTGCGCGCCATTTCGCGGCGAGGCTCATGACTCCAAATTGAGTCGTGGAAAAAAAGGAGACATCAAATTTTTCCCTTGCGAGAAGCTTGTTTCCCTCGGCATTGAGGAATGGAGTGGCGCGAAAGCTAAGACTGCCGAAACCAAAACGTCGTGTAAGCTTCGCAGAGAATGCCTTCGACTTTATAATGCGAATGTCCTGCGGCAATGAGTGCTCCAGCCACGAATCCTGCGCGGCTTCGATGTAATTCGCATCGACACAAAGCACGGTCGGTTCCCACCCGAACTCCTTGAAGTAGGAGAGAGCGACGCGGACTCTTTGCATGTCCGGCGCATTAATCGGAGGAAAATGCGGCGAGACGATGAGGACTTTCTTCACTATTTGGAAGCAGGCAGGAACAGGGCATTGCGCTCGGCGCGTTGGGTAAGCGCGCCTTCAAAAGGGATTAATCCGCCGCTCTGGGAAATATCCCAGCACTGATAACCGAAGTCACCGAGGGTTTTCATGATGGGCTGAGAAGTTTCGGGTGATAACTCCACGTAGAGTGCGGCGATACGCTTTTGTTCCAACAACTCTCTTGCGCCTTCGAGAGCGGGAATTTCGTGACCCTCAAGATCGAGTTTCCAAAGATCAATGTGCTTGAGATTGAGTTCTATCGCGACTTCCTGTAGAGGTCGTATTTGAATGCGATTTTCACCATGGTCCGCAACTCGGGCCCAAGAACCTGCGGTGTGACTAGGTCCGGTATCGACAAGGAATTTTTCCTCGGTTTTCGCTCCGAGGCCGATGTCGACCACTTCGACTTTCCAATCAGGGTAAAGTGCGAGACATTCCTTTAACCATGCGCGTGGAGAGTCACCTGGCTCGACGGCGATGATTTTGCCGCGAGGAATACGTGGTGCGAGATAGAGCGTGATCTGTCCGATATTCGCACCGGAATCAACAATCACTGCATCATCGCGTAAATTATTGCGACACCATTCGAGGAAAGAATGGCCTTCGTAGTCTCCGTATACGATCCAGCGGTGTGTGGGGTTTGCGAGATCAAGTTTCCACACGATGCCGTTCGAAGCCTCGACCCAATGCGTTCCTGCTTTGGCGAGCGTCGATGCGAAGATGCGTTCGCAAAGTCCCAGTTTACGTGGAAATTCTATCTTACGCAAAAGCGAGAGAAGCCATGGGAGCTGGAGAAGGTCTGGAGTTTTGATAGCGTTCATAGTGAGAGGCCGTGTGGGAGTTATTAGGAAGTTTTGACGTTCGGAGATTGGTTGTAAAGGGCGAGATATTTGCGTGCGACGACCTCGAGGGAGAAATTATCCACGGCACGGTTCCGGCAGGTGGTGCGATTGATCGTATTTAGCTTTTCACAGGCGGTGACGCCTTCATCTTCGTTATTAATGAGGAAGCCATGAACGCCGTTCTCGACAATTTCAGGTAATGCGCCGCGAGGGCTTGAAATCACGGGAGTTCCTGCCGCCAATGCTTCTGCGAAAACGATGCCGAAAGGTTCGTCCCACTGGATCGGCACCAGCATCGCGGCGGCTGCCGCGAGAAGCGGCCACTTTGTCTTGTCGTTGACTTCACCTGCATACGAAATGCCGT
>JBDTJR010000160.1:0-6129 GCA_039935735.1 Chthoniobacterales bacterium
CGAAGGACGGCATTCAATCCCGCCCACTCTGGCAGCCGCTACATCTTTCGCCCGCGCATAAAAACAACCCGACGGCGGGTTCATGCGAAGTATCAGAGCGCCTTTATAAACGGGGATTGAGTCTGCCATGTTCCACCTGGATTGGTGACGAAGAGATCGACCGCGTTTGCAGTAAACTGGAAACCATACTGCGCTAATCATGGAAAAATTCTTAAAGCGAAATTTGGAGATACTGCACGGAAGTTGCGATCCATTGTGGATTGAAGCTGCGGCGCAGGCACTGGTCTCACAATCCGCATTAATCCAGTCCGATGCCGTGCTGCGTTATCCTGCGATGAATACGGGCTCCGCATTTATCAGCGAATTGAGCCATGCCGTCGAAACCGATGCTGCTTTGCTCGCCGGAGTTCTTTACCGGATCGAACACGGAATTTTTCTTTGCGATGTAAATCATGTGGCACTGCCCGTGTTTGCACACCTGATGCGCTTCCGCACGGGCATGGAAATTTATTACAGCACTTCGATCGGCCCGCGCTTTCGGATCATGCACGGCCAGGGTGTTGTGATTGGTCCGCGAAATCGGATCGGATCGGATTTCACGATTTATCAAGGTGTGACACTCGGTCAACGCCGTCAGTTTTCATCGGAAGAAACAATGACTATTGGAGATCGCTGCCAAATTTTTGCAGGCGCAAAAGTAATCGGCTGTTTGCAAATCACCGACGATGTGCGCATCGGCGCAAATGCAGTGTTACTGGATAATGCGCTGACATCCGGCACTTACGTCGGTATTCCCGCCAAAAAAATATCATGACTGGAGAGTGGCAAGGTCAGCTTCGTCGTCGCGCCTTCTTTGCGAAGGAAGCGCTACAGCGGCGCTTTGTCCGTCCGAAACCGAGCTTTGATTTCAAGGAAATGAGCACGGCGTATCTCAATCGCATTTCCGATCCCCGATTTACCTGGCCGGTAACGCAGCGGCAGGAAAAAAAGAACACGCTTATTGTTGTCACTCCATGGCTTTTCACCGCAGTGCCGTATTTCAGCATGGAGCTTGGTCGTGCGTTGGCAGCGGAAGGAGCGCAGGTTCGTTATTTATGGGAACCGACCGATATTCTTTTCAATGCTGGAAAACCACGAGAGACGATACGCATCAAGGAAGTGCTCGATCGTCTCGGAGAAGATGCCGAGGTTGTTGAGCTATCCTCGCAAGCTAGAGAAGTCTCCGATGAATATCTTCCGGCATTGCAGGAGCTTGTTTATGAAAATGCCGTTCGCCAGGCAGGCGGCGAATCCGACGCGGAAAAACATCTCGGGGATCAGGAACAAAAAGTATCCGCCCTTCGCAAACATCTTGTCCAAATCCTTTCCGTATTTGAAAAGAATCGCCCCGACTTGCTGATTATCCCCGGTGGCGTGTTTGGAGTCAGCGGGCTTTACGTTCTCGCCTGCCGCATTGCCGGTATTCCCTTCACGACTTTCGACTCCGGTGCTGATCGCCTTATTTTCACACATGACACGGTAGCCGCGCACATGGAGGACCTGGCGGTCGCTTTCAAACAAATTTATCCGCTACTCGATTCTAAAAAAACCGAAAAATTTCAAACGCATGCGACCGATCGCATCGCCGTTCGCCGTGCCGGGAAAGATGTTTTCCGTCTACAACCTTCGTCATCCGAAAGCTCAAAAGGCGAGCAGTATGATATTTTTATTCCTCTGAATTTTCGTACGGATACGGCAGCGCTGCTCCGACAGAAACTTTTTCACAACGTGCGCGAATGGCTTGCCGCATTATTGAAGTGGGTGGCATCACAACCGAAGGTCAGCATTGTTATCCGCCAGCACCCCTGCGAGCGCATTCCTGAATATCGGGGAAAAGATGACTGGGAGGAGTTCCTGGCACCATTTCGAAAAACACTGGGTAGCCGGTTACGCTTTGTCTCCGCATGGGATCACATCAATACCTATGATCTTCTTGCCAAGGCAAAGGTTGTGCTGCCTTATACTTCCCGAGTGGGCGTAGAAGCCGCCTTTCTCGGCGTGCCGGTCATTCTTGGCACACGGTGCTATTACGAAAATCTTGGTTTCTCTACTTCACCGGAAACACGCACGGAATATTTTTCAACCGTGCGTCAGGCATTGGACGGTCAACTCCCTGTCGAGGATGAAGCAAGGCGACGCGCGGCATTTCTCTATTATCTGGCAGAAGAATGTTGTCTCTGTCCTACGGTTTTCAATCCAACACCCGAGGATTTCATGCACTGGGTAAAATTGGAACCGTCAAAACTCATGTCGGATGCAAAAATTCCGCTGCTTCTCGATTGTCTGCTTAACCGTGAGGTAATGCCGAAACTCTTATTCCAGGAAAGCAACAGCGTAGCATGAATTTGTTTTCAAAAATTTTTAGCGGGTTAAAGAAGCGAAAGCATCAGGCTACGGTTGGGGACAATTCCTATATTGATTCCACCGCGCAGTTTATCGGCAGCAAGCGCATTAAAATCGGAACCCGATGCGTGATCGGCGAAAACGCATGGTTGAATGTCAACGATTGGGGGGCATCTGGCTATGCCATTGAGATCGGCGACTTCTCCTTTATTGCACGAAGAAATTTTTTAACCGCAGGTTCTCACATTCGCATCGGAGCATACTGCCTTACTGGCCCGGATTGTCATTTTCTCGGTGCAGATCACGCTTTTGATGATCCGATGATTCCGTATGCTATCGCCCCTGTACGCACAACCGCCAGTATCGAGATCGGCGCGAATTGCTGGTTCGGCGCACGCGTCACCGTGCTCAAAGGGGTGACAATCGGCTACGGCTCCGTGATCGGCGCGAATGCGCTTGTGACAAACGACATTCCTCCTTTCAGCATCGTGGTGGGAAGCCCGGCGAAAGTGGTAAAGCGTTACAGCTTTGACCAGAAACGCTGGATAGCTGCCGCAGAATGGAACTGTGCGGATGAAAATACGTTTCCAAGCGAAGAGGATTACCTGGCAAGCCTGCGAAAAACACATCCCTATCTTAAATTGCCAACGCCAGCGGCTAGCCATCAGTTCGGGCATTTATAAATGATAAATCTTTCATGAGCAGCGGACCGAGAATCGGAATTATCGACCTCTCCATGGGAGGCTGGGCAGCCGGAGCCGTGGTAACACGGACGATGGCGCTCGCCTTGCAAGGCAGTGGTGCCGATGTCGTATTTTTCACAAATCAGAAGGACAGCGCTCCCTCTGGCATTCCGGCTTATTCAGCGCCGCCCGCCGTGTATTTGCCGGGAGAATGGACGCTAAGAAAGCTTTCGGGAAAAAAAGAAAAGAACCTGATTCCCGCTTTGGCGAAAAAGCACGGAGTGGATGTGCTTTTACCCGTCGTCGGATCAAGACGCATGGATGGAGTCGATAGTATTGGCTGGATTCCCGATTTTCAGCATCTCCATTTGTCGGATTTATACACCGAAGAGCAGCGAAGCATTTTCAATAAGGAATTTGGCGAACTCGCGGCGCGTTCAAAACGCATGCTGTTTTCCAGCAACGACTCGCGCGGCGATTTTGTAAAAAATTATCCCGAATATGCAGCAAAGGCCAAAGTAGCATCGTTTCCTTCGCTCTTTGCATTTGAATCTCCGGAGGGTTCCGCAACCACGGCACGGGGAAAATACCATTTACCCGAAAAATTTCTTTTAGTGATTAATCAATTCTGGCGGCACAAAAACCATCGTGTGGTCGTGGAATCCCTCGCGATTCTTCGGAAGCGGGGACTTTCTATCACGACGGTAATGGTCGGGCTGCCAGCCGATCACCGCGACAAGCAAAACGGCGTCTTGAGCGAGATGTTCCAGTCTGCCGTGACGAATGAAGTCTGGAACCAGTGTCTTGTTCTAGGCAAAGTCTCGCGTGAAGATATCGTTTCACTTCTACGTACAGCAACCGCAGTCATTCAGCCGTCCCGCTTCGAAGGTTGGAACACCACTATTCAGGATGCAAAAACTCTTGGTTGTCCCTTCTTTGTTTCCGATCTCCCTGTTCATCGCGAACAGTGCCCAAACGCACTCGGTTTCTTTCCACCAGAGAATGCCGACGCACTTGCGGACGTGATTGCCGCGAGTTGGAATGATTTGCCAAGCCGGCCAAATCCCGTTCAGGAAGCAACCGCACTGGCGCAGGAAAAAGAATTCGCGCTGGCATATGGAAGACAACTTGTCGAAATCTGCTCAGACCTCTCTTGAATCCACTTCCCAAAATTTCGGTCATCACGCCTTCTTATAATCAAGCGTCGTTTCTTGAGCAGACGATCCTGAGCGTACTGGGGCAAGGGTATAAAAACCTCGAGTACATCATCATGGATGGAGGAAGCACGGACAACAGCGCCGAAGTTATCAAGCGCTACGAAAGGCAGCTTGCCTACTGGGTTTCCGAAAAAGATTCCGGCCAATCAGATGCGATCAATAAAGGTTTCGCCCGTGCGACGGGTGACATTCTCTGCTGGTTGAATAGTGATGATTTTTTTCTCCCGGGTATTTTGCATGAAGTCGCAAAAAATTTCGAAAACTTCGACGGCTTTATCTACGGCGACTGTATCAGTTTTTCCGATACAGGAGTGCGATGTCTTGTAAATCGCCCGCCCGCTTATGATCGCGAACTCCTGGGCATATTGGATTACATTGTCCAGCCCAGCACTTTTTGGGCGCGCACGCTCTGGGAAAAAACGGGAATCCTTAATCAGAATCTTCACTACGCCTTTGATTGGGATTGGTTTTTGCGTGCGTCGGAATTCGGTGATCTACGAAAGTGTAATACCATTTTTTCCGCTTACCGCTTTCACGATGCGCACAAATCCGCATCCGGAGGAGAAAAGCGCATGGAGGAAATTATTTCCGTCGCTTCGATGCGCGGTGGCGAGCGAGCGGCGCGCCATTATCAATTCGCTAAAGACAATCTTGCAACATTGCGCAAACACGAACATCTCGCTCGACGCATAAAAGGCAGAGGGATTTCTAATTACCTCGAGAAAGCACGTTGGGCGTTTCCGAGCCTGTGGCAATTACCCACAGGAATCGATTTTAACAAAGTGCGCACCTGTGCCGGGATGTTGGGCTGGTAGAATTATTTAGAATGGCAATGAACTTGAGGAGTCGGATTGGCAAGCTCGTGCAGGATCGAAAAGATCCTGAAGTCGAGTGCCTGGAAATTTTCGATCTCGCAACCGTCGCTGCGGAGCGGGGCTGGAAGTATGAGGAAATTTTATCACCGACCATTCAGACATGTCCCGGCGCGCGCGCATTGAGTGAGGATTTTTTGCAGTGGGCGGAAAACGGAAAGCATCTGCTTAAGATCCACCGCGACAGTCGACGTGGCTTGGCCTTCAGTCGTCACTGGGCTTCACTCCTGCACAGCGTTTACCGCTATCCGATGGATAAAGTATTCCGCTGCGCACTTCCCGGAGCCAGCGTTCTTTCCTATGGCGGCGGCATATTGTCCGATCGTCAGGAATGGGTGCGCGAAGCTTTCTTTATTTCTCGTCCGCTTCGCCAGTCGCAGATCCCAACCAAATTACCTAAAGTGCTCGAAGGGAAATTTATCTCCCTTCTCACGATTTGGGGAGACAGAAATCTCGGACATTTCTTTTTCGATGCGATGTTGCGCACCGCAGTATTCGATGACCTGGAGAATTATAAATTTCTAGTACCGGCTCAGTTACACCCATGGCATCGCGGATTATTCGAAGTCGCCGGAATCAAACCCGATCAACTTGTCCCTATTGATAATCCCTTCACCCGCGCCGAAGAGCTTCACGCGTGTCACACTTCCAGCTCCGGCTCTATGCCGCGCCGCGAATTGCTGCTGAAATTTCGCGACCGTGCATTAAAGGCCGCAGGCGCAGAACAACCGCCACGACGAAACCGCCGGATATTTGTGGATCGCTCCGGCGCGCAACGTCGGAAGCTGCTCAATCAAAAAGAACTCGAGCCTATCCTCGCCGAGCGCGGCTTTGAACTCGTGCGCTGGGAGGAGCACAGCATCGCGGAGCAAATCCGCATCGCATCCGAGACCGAGATCATGGCCGGCCCTCATGGCACGAATCTTCTTAACAGCCTCTACTGCCAACCCGGCGCGAAGCTGTTGGAGATCATCA
>JBDTJR010000161.1:0-5817 GCA_039935735.1 Chthoniobacterales bacterium
CCTTTTTCATAAACGGAAACCGTGAGCTTTGCCTTCTTGCCGAAAAACAACATGTAGGGCCGCTCTTCAAAATCGAATCCGTCTTCTTCAAGGACAGTGCGGAGCTTCGTGACTTTCTCGTCATCGAGCATGATGGTTTGACTATGGAGTGTTTGCGCGCACATTCTTAGGGATCGTTTTGCATGAGTGTGGATAAACTTCGGCTTCAGCGCAATCTCTCGCGATGGTTTCGTGCCAATGGCCGCGACCTCCCATGGCGCCATGATCCTGACCCGTATGCCGTGCTGGTATCGGAATACATGCTCCAGCAGACGCAGGTCTCCACGGTAATCCCTTATTTCACCCGCTGGATGAAGCGTTTTCCCAATGTGAAGACGCTGGCCGCCGCATCCGAGCATGACGTGCTCAGTCTTTGGCAGGGATTGGGTTATTATGCCCGCGCTCGCAATTTACGAAAAGCCGCGCAAGCCGTGGTGGAACGCTTCGGCGGCGTTTTTCCAAAAACATTGGAAGAATTGCGCGGTTTACCGGGAGTGGGGGATTACACCGCAGCCGCCGTCGCGGCATTTGCCTACGATCAACCGGTTGTTGTGATCGATGCGAATATCGCCCGCGTCCTCGCTCGTGTTTTTAATTACCGGGAGCGCATTGATGAAACGAAGGGCAAAAAGTTTTTGATCGAGGCGGCAAAGTCACTCCTACCTGCGAAGGGCGGGAGACTTCATAACGAAGCACTCATGGAACTCGGCGCGATGATCTGCACCTCACGCAAACCGAAGTGCGAGATGTGCCCGATTCAAAATCAATGCGAAGCCGTTGACGCGGAGTCATTGCCGCTCAAAAAGAAACGGACGCTATCCGTCGCCACCGTGGAACGAAACGCCTGGATCTTTGAAAAGGGGAACCTTTGGCTCCAACAATCTAAAGAAAACCGCTGGAAAGGACTGTGGCATTTACCGTCTTTGGAAACCATACGCAGCAAAGCTCCGCTTTATGAGGAAACTTTCACCATTATGCATTATCGCGTGCAGCTTTTGGTCTTTAAGGGGATCGCGAATAAAAAAACCGGCCTGAAAAGCTTTTCTACAGAGGAATTAAAGACGCTTCCAATGCCATCTCCCCATCGCCGCGCAGTTGCAGCGATCCTCGGAAACGTACATAGTAAGTGAAATGTCTACGCAAACCGCTGAGTCTGTAACCGCTGTTCCCGATGCCTTTGGCCATTTCGGTCCTTACGGCGGCATGTTTGTTCCTGAAACGCTGATGCCTGCGCTGCGCGAGCTGACTGCGGAATATGAGAGAGCAAAGAAAGATCCCGCGTTCCGCAATGAGTTGACGGATCTACTTACGAATTTCTGCGGACGACCAACCCCACTTTATTTTGCGGAACGTCTCACGGAAAAACTCGGTGGCGCAAAAATTTATCTTAAGCGCGAAGATCTTCTGCATACCGGCGCGCATAAAATTAATAATGCGATCGGCCAGATTCTTCTCGCGCGTCGCATGGGCAAGCGCAGGATCATCGCGGAGACCGGCGCAGGACAGCATGGAGTGGCCACAGCGACCGCTGCAGCGCGTTTTGGCATGGAGTGCGTCATCTACATGGGCGCGGTCGATATGGAGCGTCAGGCGCTCAATGTGACGCGAATGAATCTACTTGGTGCAAAGGTTGTCGCCGTTACCGCGGGTCAGGCAACATTGAAGGAAGCAATCAACGAAGCGATGCGCGACTGGGTGACGAATGTTCGCACGACACATTACATTCTCGGTTCCGCACTTGGCTCGCATCCTTATCCGATGATTGTGCGCGATTTTCATCGCATCATCGGTGTGGAAGCGCGTGAACAGATTTTGAAACGGGAGAATCGTCTTCCCGATACACTCGTCGCTTGTGTTGGTGGTGGCAGCAATGCCATCGGATTATTCCACGCCTTCCTCGAAGATGAAGACGTCCGCATGGTCGGTATCGAAGCAGGCGGTGAGGGGATCAAGCAGGGAAAACATGCCGCGCGTTTCCAGGGTGGTAGACTAGGCGTTTTGCAGGGAACAAAAACATGGTTGCTTGCCGATTCGGATGGGCAGATCGAACTCACGCATTCCGTTTCCGCAGGTTTGGACTACGCCGCTATCGGGCCGGAGCATAGTTATCTCCGCGATGCAGGTCGCGTGGATTATGAATATGCGACTGACGACGAAGCGCTGAACGCTTTCCAGGAGCTTGCGCGCACAGAAGGCATCATTCCTGCGCTCGAATCCGCCCATGCCATTGCCTACGTGCTACGCGAAGCGCCGAAGAGGAAGCCAGAAGATATTCTTCTCGTGAATCTTTCCGGTCGCGGAGACAAGGACGTGCAGCAGGCTGCCGAGCACCTTTCTAAGCGATAGGCTTCGACCGGATATTTCCGTCGTGAAAGATCGTGGTCAGCTCGGATTGTTTTTTCGCCGTGTCCGCACTGGTGATTGAGTTGCCTTGCTCATCCGTCGTCATGGTAAATCCGCGCTCCAGCGTCGCCTGTGGACTGAAGGCCTTCAATATTGCTTCCCATTTTTCGACTTTGGCCTTCTGTGTTTTGATTTCCTGCTCGCTCCGGCTCTGCAAGCGGTGAAACCACGCGGCAATCTGATGGCGATGAAGCGAAAGCATTTGCTCAGGTCGTTTACCGCGAAGCACTTTCAGCGATCCACCCAAATGCGCGCGATGCATTCCGATTTTCTGAAGAATATTCCGATTCATCCGCTCCATGAAGTCATCCATGCGCTGCGACATTTCCCGGATACGGCGTGCCGGTTCGCGGAAAACCCCGGAGCCCGCCAGATTTTTGAGTCGCGAGCGCAAAATATCATGTTCTCCGGTCGTCGCTTGCTTCAATCGCGCGAAATGCTGCGACAGACGATGAATGAGTACCGCTTTTTCAGGCAATAATGTTGCCGCCGCCGCACTCGGCGTTGCCGCACGCAGATCCGCCGCAAAATCCGCAATGGTAAAATCAATCTCATGCCCTACACCGGTTATGACGGGGACGGAGCTTCGCACGATCGCACGTGCGACGATCTCTTCATTGAACTCCCAGAGATCCTCCAGACTGCCTCCACCTCGAATCAATGCGATGACATCCACCTGTAGCTCGGGCTCACTCGAGAAACTATCGATGGCGGCGGAGATTTCCTTTGCCGCGCCTGTTCCCTGTACCCGCACGGGAGAAATAATAATTTCCGCTGACAGTCGCGTTTGAATGACGCGAAGAAAATCCCGCAACGCCGCTCCCGTGGGAGACGTGACCAAACCAATGCGAAGCGCATACGGAGGAATTGGTCTTTTTCTTTCCGCTTCAAAAAGTCCCTCGCCTTGCAATCGCGTCTTCAATGCTTCGAACTTTGCCTGCAATGCTCCCGCGCCGCGTGCGGAAACCTTGCGCACGATCAATTGATAATTTCCCCGCGCTTCATACACAGTGACTTCGCCGGCGACTTCCACATGCATTCCATCGGCAAGCTCCGGTGTTCCTCCTCCTGTCTTACTTTTGAAAAGAACGCAGGAAAGCTGCGATGTTTCATCTTTCAATGTAAAATACTGATGACCGGAAGATTGCTTTCGGAGATTGGAAATTTCTCCTTCTACCCAGATCGATCCGACATTTTCTTCGAGTAACGTGCGAATGACCCGCGTGAGCTCTCCGACTCGGAAGATTTTCGTTTCGCTCGCGACTGGCGGAGCGGGAGGAGTAGCAGAAGGCTGGGTTACCGGCGCGACACTGCTTTTCCCCCAGAGATTGAGTTCTCCATCGGAGTTTTCAGAGGGTGAGGGGGGCTTTTTCACGGTATTTTAAGAGTGAGGCTCTAAAAATAGCCCATTATAAAAAGAATTGGGAGAAGTCTTGCGACTTCTCCCAATCGGTTTCACCAGAATAAATTCTGGGTGAAGGTTATTTGCGTTTTTTCTTCGCAACCGCTTTCTTCTTGGCGGGTTTTTTCTTAGCAGCGGCCTTCTTGGCTGGCTTTCTCTTTACGGCCTTTTTTGCTGTAGCTTTTTTGGCTGGTTTTCTTTTAGCAACTTTTTTCTTAACTGGCATGTATAGTCCCCCCTTTCTTACCGCGGTGGCGGTGTCTGTGAAAAAGATGTGAATAACTCACTTGCGTTGTGAATAAGTTACTACGCGCACTACGTCAATAATTTTTTTTCTTTTCACTTGATTTTTTTCGGCGCAATTTTTTTTCTCCTCGGAGAATTACTTTTTTGGCGCTTAAAATATTTTCTGCGTGTTGCACGATTTCATCAACATTCCACAAGCGACCAACGCCTTCGTAGCCACATGCGAGCATTCCTTTTTCCGGTCCGATGAAATTTCCTCCGCGTGCAGAAATTTTTTTCACGTTCTCTTGCGTGGCAGGATGCAGCCACATTTTTCCATTCATCGCAGGCGCAATCAAAAGCGGAGCGAGTGTTGCTAGCGCGATCGAGGAAAGCATATCATCCGCAATTCCATTCGCAAATTTTGCGATCACGTTTGCCGTCGCAGGTGCGACAAGAAGCAAGTCCGCACGGTCTGCAAGATCGATATGCCCAGGTCTCCAGCTTTCTTTTTCATCGCCGAGACTTGTCATCACGGGATTGCGAGAGAGCGTCTGGAAGGTTATTGGCCCGACAAACTCCGTGGCGTGTTGTGTCATGACTACGAAGACGTTATGCCCCTTCTTCATCAGCTTGCTGGTGAGATCCGCAGCTTTGTAGGCTGCGATTGATCCGCTGACTCCGAGTATGATCGTTTTGCCGCTGCTCATGGCGTTTACTTCATGTGTATCAGACGTTTGCTAAGATAACGCTCCGCGCGCATTACTGCACGAAACTTTTCAATATCCTCTTCCATGGAGCCGCTGATGAGCGTGTAGCGATATTCCTGCCAGCACTGCATTTCCTCTGCGGCATTATGAAGACGCGTCTGGATTTGTTGTTCGGTTTCCGTGCCGCGTTTCATTAATCGCCTTCCCAGTTCTTCAAGGCTTGGCGGCATGATGAAAACGTCCACAAGTGAGGTTTGGATGAAAGCATCGGCACATTTACGGATCTGCGCAGCTCCCTGGGTATCGATATCGATCAGCACATCGACTCCTTCCGCAAGGCTTGCGAGCACGGTTTTTTTCAATGTCCCGTATTTTTTTTCATGCACGTCGGCATATTCGAGAAATTCATCGTTAGCCACGCGCGCGTCGAACTCTTCATTTGTCAGAAAATAATAATCCTCCCCGTCGACTTCTCCCGGCCGGGGTGGTCGTGTGGTGCAGGAAATGGAGTAAACAAAGTCCGGCTTTTGTCTGAGAGAGGCGCACAAAGTAGTTTTCCCCGCACCCGATGGAGCGGAAATCACAAATAAAATGCCGGTACGACGGAATGCGGAATTCATTATTCGATATTGGAAAGCTGTTCGCGGATTTTTTCCAGTTCCGATTTTGATTCCACAACGACGCGGGAGATTTCAACATCGCTCGCTTTCGAGCCAATGGTATTCAATTCACGGAATACTTCCTGCGTCAGAAACTCCAGCGTCTTGCCCGCAGGCTCCGAGGCCTCGAGTTTCTCCGTCATTTGCTTAAAGTGGCTCTCTACCCGGCAAAGTTCTTCAGAAATATCGCTGCGTTCCGCGAAGATAGCGATTTCCTTGAGCAGACGTTCGTCCGTCAATGGCAGGGCAATGCCGCTTTTTTCAAGACGTTGACGCAGAGTATCCCGATAGCGGATTGAAACCTGCGGCGCATGCTTCATCATTTCAGCTGCAAACTGCCGGAGATTACGCAGTCGTTTCTTTAATTCTGTTTTAAGAT
>JBDTJR010000162.1:0-3139 GCA_039935735.1 Chthoniobacterales bacterium
GCTTTACGATAATCCTAACGATGGCCTTCAAAAGCTGGCCTGCACTCTCGCAGGCATACTTGGAAAAGATCTACGGACGCAGCTCAAGCGGCGCGCGATCACGGAAATTCCCGAGAAATATGTCGCGAGTTACCCGTTGCGCGAAATTACTCGCCTTCTTTCCGGGCCGCTCGATTCAAGCGGAAGACTGACCGACCTCGTCTGGTGGTGGGCGGAACTAGGTTTTGATACAAAAGTCAGTCAGCAGCTAAAGCCGCAATGGCGCGGCGTCTATGGATATGAGCATAGTTCTCTGGCTACCTTTCAGCGCGCGAAGGAATTGGGGTTGCGCGTTTTCTACGATCTTCCTGCTCCCGAAACCCGGTTCTTTCAGGAAATTCAGGCTCGGGAATTTGATGCCTTCCCGGGTTTGAAAAATTCCTATCAATCTCACGTTGCAAAACATGAAACAACACGGACAGAACGTCGACATACAGAATGGGCAGCATCGGATCTCGTTATTGTTAATTCGGAATTCACCAAAAAATCCTTTTTACAGGCTGGCCTTCCGGAAAAACCGATCGCAGTAGTTCCTTATGGAGCACCGCCGGTAATCACAAGCCTTTCTACGATACCCAAAAAAGATGCTCCGTTGCGTTTATTGTGGGCAGGTACTTTCAGCATTCGAAAAGGGGCGCATTACTTATTAAAGGCATGGAAAGATTCTCATTTGGGGCGTCATGCGATCCTGCGTATTCATGGTGCAATCACGCTGCCGGATGATCTTTTAAATCCGCTACCCGAGGGAATCGAAATCGCAGGCTCCATTCCTCGCGATCAATTGATGAAAGCGTATGAGGAGGCG
The DNA here is from genome assembly GCA_039935735.1 of Chthoniobacterales bacterium. Classification (GTDB taxonomy): domain Bacteria; phylum Verrucomicrobiota; class Verrucomicrobiia; order Chthoniobacterales; family JBDTJR01; genus JBDTJR01. The sequence goes on from JBDTJR010000162.1 coordinate 845, forward strand.
GACGCTCTGATTTTCCCAACACTCTGCGATGGCTTTGGCATGGTCGTCACCGAGGCATTCGCCTGCGGACTTCCGGTAATTACCACATCCTCCGCCGGCGCTGCCGATCTTGTCCGCAATCAGGAAAATGGCCTTTTAATCGAACCCGGGAGTGCCGATGCGATTAGTGGTGCTATTAACTGGTGTCTCGAAAATCGTAGTGCGCTTGCGACCATGCGGGAGAAAGCTTTGCATAGTGCGGCAAACTGGCAGTGGAGCGATTACCGCGCGAAACTCGCTTCCGAAGTGAAGCGCCATTTATCATGAGTGCGCGTATCTGTCTTGTGACACCCTCACACCCGTGCAGCAATCCGAGAGTCGTCAAAGAAGCCGACGCGCTGGTAGAAGCGGGCTATGCGGTGCATGTGGTCACTTGCCGATACATGCCTGCGCTCGATATATTCGATAAACGGATCTACGATAAAGCGAAGTGGACATTCACCGTAGTGGATCAGACCGGTTTCAGCTCTCGTCTTAAATATCGCGTGCTTCGCAAGGCAGCGCGACTTCACCCCGAAACGGTTCGCAAAGCCCCGCTCCTCGCGCATCACCCTCCGGCCAAAGATATGCTCCCCGCCGCCATCGCAACCCACGCCGATCTATACATCGGGCATGTGCTCGCCGGACTTCCCATCGCAGTTGCCGCAGCGAAACATCACAAGGCTCTCGCGGGATTTGATGCCGAAGATTTTCATTCCAAAGAAATCGAAGGCGGCGATTACGCAGACATCATTGCACGTCCGATTCTGGAAAGACTAACGAAGTATTGCAAACATCGCACCGCAGCCTCTCCGCAAATCGCACAGGCTTACAAGCAAAACTACGATGCTCCGATGACGTCTATTCTAAATGTGTTTCCTCTCGATATGGCACCTGATGCACCGAGTGAAAAAACAAAATCTCCGATTACGTTTTATTGGTTCTCGCAAACCGTAGGCCCGGCACGTGGCATTGAGCAAATCGCCCCTATTCTTCATCGTCTTTCCTTTCCATGGCAAATCGATCTGCGCGGGTGGTGTGACGAAAACTATAAAGCGCAACTTCACAAATTGTTCGGCGATCGCGTAAGAGTTCTTCCTCCTGCCGATGCCGATGAGATGGTACGCCTCGCAGCAGGTTACGATGCGGGATTATCTCTCGAGCTTTCCGTGCCGCTCAATCGCGATCTTTGCCTCACGAACAAAATATTCACCTACCTCCTCGCAGGCACTCCCGTGATCCTGAGCAATACCTCCGCACAATCCGCTCTCTGCAGCGAACTCGGCGATGCCGCGCAACTGATTGACTTTAAAGATATCGAAGGCTCTGCAAGAAAGCTCGAGGGTTTCCTTGGAGATTCGATCCGTCGCGCCACTTCCCGTAGTCATGCATGGCAGATCGGACAAACCCGTTTTAACTGGGATATCGAAAAGCTAAAATTTCTCCAACAAATCAAATCCTCCCTCACTGCGTGAAAATCCTCATTACTGCCGATCCTGAACTACCGGTCCCTCCTGTTTACTACGGAGGCATCGAAAGAATTGTCGATGGCCTTGTTCGAGAATTCGTGCAGATGGGCCATGAAGTCGGATTAGTCGCAAACCCGGCATCGACTTCACCTGCCACCACGCTCTTCGGTTGGCCGGGTGCCACCTCCCAGTCAAAAAGCGATACCGTGCGCAACATAGTGGCGTTAAATAGCGCGGTTAAAACATTTCGACCCGACGTCATCCACAGTTTTTCCCGTCTGGCCTATCTTACACCTCAGCTTTTATCAAAGACTCCGAAAATCATGTCCTATCAACGGCATGTCGGTGGTCGACAGATTTCTTCGGCAGCAAAGCTTGGCGGACGCTCATTACAATTTACCGGATGTAGCGAATTCATCTGCGCCATGGGACGCCCAAGCGGAGGCACGTGGCATGCCATTCCGAATTTTGTAGAAACCGACAAGTGCCCTTTCACCGATAAAGTCGCAGCCGATGCACCACTACTTTTCCTCAGCCGTATCGAAACGATCAAGGGAGCCGATATGGCTATCCGCATTGCACGTCGCGCGGGAAGAAGACTCGTCCTCGCAGGAAATCATTCCAGTTCCCCCGCGGAAGCGGAATATTGGAAACAAAAAATCGAACCCGAGATCGGCAAGGACGGCATTTCGTATGCAGGTGAAGTCAACGACAAGACAAAGTGGCCGCTTCTCGCGGCAGCCGCCGCGATGCTGGTGCCGATCCAGTGGGACGAACCTTTCGGCATCGTTTTCGCAGAAGCATTGGC
>JBDTJR010000163.1:0-23078 GCA_039935735.1 Chthoniobacterales bacterium
TATTTAGATGGTATTGCTTTTTGTCATTTGCTCTCTCATTCAACTGATCATACGCAGAGTTCGAAGGCGGAAAGTGGAGCTTACGAGTCATGCATAATATCGGAACTTCCGAGAATTTGATGCAGAGTTTGATAAGCGGCGGGCCTTTCTTTTTAGCTGCCCTTGGTCTGTTCATAATCGCGGGCGTGATATTATTAATCCGAAGATTTCATAAGACGTCTCCCGATGTGTCTGCATATGATCTGAAGGACATCATTTTATTAATTCTGGGTGGTCTACTCCCTTTTTTATATGCGCCGTCTTCCGTTATTATGTGGGTGGGCCTTTTTTGGCGGAGAGCGTGTGAAGCAAATGTGGAGCTAATGCTGTCATTACAAAGAGCTATTTGCATTTTCGAAGGCACTATCTACGTTTTGCTGCTTTTCGCAGTTTGTGCGCTCATCCAATTTATCATCCGCAGGGTCCGAAAGCGGAAAATGGAGCGGAATAGTACATAGGTTTTTGCGTCGGCAATCGCTTTTTATTCCAGTGTAAGTGTTTTCCCATTCGGGAGCACAACAGAGTAAATTCTCATTTTCTAAAAAAATTCCTATCCGAGGTGTCTAAAATCTGAATACTGTGCATTTGAACAGTATGAGCGGTATCTTAACCAAACGACAGGGCCAGATTCTCGATTTCATCCGCGAGCACATGCGCGGTGGATCGGCGCCGTCGTTTCGTGAGATCCAGAAGAAATTTGGTTTCGCTTCGCCGAACTCCGTAAATTCCCACCTCAAGCTTTTGGAAAAGAAAGGCGCCCTTCGCCGTGAACCCGGCCAGGCTCGCAATATCTCCCTGCCGGAAAAACAGGCATACACGCTCGAGCTACCGGTTCTCGGCATGATCCCCGCTGGCATGCCTGCCGATCAGGAGGAACAGTCAGATCGCTGCATCACCGTCGATCTTGAGGCCATCGCGCTTCCGAAAAATACAAGGAACACGCAGGTCTTCGCACTCGAGACCCGTGGTGACTCCATGATTAATGCCGGTATTCTGGATCGCGACATCGTCATCATGGAACGCATCGAGCCGCGCGATACCGATATCGTCGCTGCACTCATCGATGGGGAGTGCACGCTCAAGCGCTACCTCGTGCGACACGGCAAACCCTTTCTACGCGCCGAAAATCCAAACTACCCCGATCTGATTCCCGCGAGGGAACTGGTCATTCAGGGAGTCTTCCGCGCCCTTATTCGTATCGCCAGCCAGTCCAGACAACACAGATAGGAAAAACCATGAAAACCCCAGCAGCAACCCTCGCATCACAAAGCCACCACTCCCAAACCACTGGTGAAGACCTCTGGCAATGGGCCGAAAACCACCGCACCGGATTACATCGCCCTGCGACGCCTTCACGGAATGCGGAAGTGAAATCCAATCTTCTTATGCAATGGCGAAAACTCGCCAAGTCCTTTCGGACGCTTATGTCGTAATCGGAAACGATGAACATGAGGTTTGCAATGGAGGGTCAACCTCCGGCTTGACCCATTATTTCCCGATGGCTCTCAATCTTGACCGTACTTCGTATCGGGAGTAGCTTAAACGCTATGGCTTTTACGATGCATCGCGGAAAAGTTGGGCTACTTCTTCTTTCCAGTATAGCGGCATTTGCCTTCCTTATTGTCTCCGAAGCAAAGGCTCAATCAACAGAGTGGGATTCCCTGCTATCAAACTCCTACTGGTATGTTCCCTCGGAGAACATGCTCGCTTATCTGAGTTCCGGGTCCAGTTTCGCCGATCCCATGGCGATTGCAGACCAGACACTTTGGAGTCTTGGCACTGCTACGAATGGTGTTTTTACCGGTAATTCCACTGCCGCGTTCAAAGTTGGGCCTATTGAATTCAGTTCGACATCCACCATGCAGGGGCTTGTCACCGATTCCGGCCAGATCCGCATTGTCTTCACCGGAAGCGGCGGCGCCATCACAACGGGCATCGGGCAGATGCAAAATATTGACGGCACCCTCTATATGCAGATGTAGATGATCACGGGTGAAGATGGCGACGACGGGGCGTTCATTACGCACTGGGCCTATATGGCGCAGTACGATCCCGATACCTTTACGCCTCCTCCGCCAACGCCCGAAGTCGGCCTCCGCTCTACCGAGTGGGCATGGCTCGAGGGCACCGCATGGAATCTTCACAACGACGCGCTCTTCGGCACAGACGGGGTCGGCACTTTCGATATTACCGATTACCACAATGGCTACTTCTGGGGTTCCGGCACCGGCCCTGTCGGAAGTGCCACGGAATCCTTCACCATACTCGCCTCCGCAACGCCCGAGGGAGTCCTTCTCTTCAATATTCTCAGCGACGCGACTCTCACCAGCCTTGCCGGTCAAATAACCGGAGACGGCACCAGCGACGGCGGCATGGTCCTCCGAAACTACGACGGATCCACCTTTGGTCCCCAGGGTTTCGCAGTTCCTGTTCCCGAACCTTCTGCTTCCGTACTTCTCTCGATTGCTTTAATCGGTTTCGGTTTTTACGTCGGTCATCGAAATTCGATCACGAAAAAACTAACGAAAAAATGAAAATGGCAGCTATCCTCCGTGCCATTCGTGAAACCCGCGGAATTTTAACACGCAGGTCGAACCAAAAATCTCTCGTGACAGATTGGACAACGCACAAATACGAAGAGCGAAAATTGGAGCGTTCCAAATAAAGTCGATCAATTGTCGTTCCGGAAAATGTGCTTATTATGATAAGATAAAAATTCTGATGCTGGTGCAAAGTGGGGCGGTGTAGGAATAATAATTCCTTCGTAGGGAGTGAAATGATGTTCGATTGCGGCATCCTTTTCCTTTCTTAAAAGAATAGGAGAGATTTTCACTTTCATTTCTGGGGTCACAGTCAGGAGTCCGCGATCAAAAGCCCGGTCATGGAGGGTGTTTAAGCATAATCCGTTTTGAGGATTTACACGATTCTGTGTATCGACAGACCAAGGAATAATATGACTTGCCGTGAGTAATTCAACTTCTGTCAGTCCTGTAATGCAGCAGCGGTAATCAAAGACGGCTAATACAGAAGAACGAAAGAACCTTTGATTTACACGTATCATGACCAGTGCTTCACGTTCTTTTCCCGTCAGTTTTTTTTCCCAAGGCATCAGTGGCACTGTTGCTTCAAGGGGTTCTGCTTTTAATTGAGCTATAAGAGTGGCAGCTAACTGTGCAAGTCTCTCCCAATTTCCATTAAATTCTTTCCAGACATCTTCTTCTCCATGTGCTCCGTGCGTAAGGCCAGTGACCCCGCGTGCCTGATGCACCGGATCCAGACGAGCAAAATTAGAAAGCTTGAACCCTACTGCGCTAGGTGTTCGCCCAATCAAGCTGGCAAGCTCGATAATCCGGGGATTGCCCTGATGGATTTTTCCAAACGGAATCTGACAGTATAAATGAAAAGCAAGAACATGCTGGTCATGAGTCCAATCTGTATTTCGTGCCACAACTCTATCTAAAACTGCATTAAATGGAGTAGGTCAATAATCAATGAGATAGCTTGTTTTTTGAGGAATGCTCAAGGTCTTGCTTGATAAGTGAAAACAAGGTAAAGAAAAGGTAGTAAATGAAAAGTCACGACCAGATTGACGAGAGGAGTCTTGAACTCCATGAGCTTGTCGCTGACAAGCTTGCTCGTAACCCTGCGTTACTGGAGCGGGCACAGGCCAATCTGTCTCGATGGCTTTCTGCGAGACCTGACGAATTGGCATTACAGGAATGGCAGGAAATACTTTCACGGCTTCAATTGCAGGACGTGATCGGTTTATTGCGTTCAGGTACAGAGGATGCGGCTCGCCTGCGCCAATCCAGTCCTTTCGTTGGAATCCTTTCATCAGACGAACGGCATACCATTTTTGCCCACTATGCAGTTGCCAGAGCTTGAGCACGTCATTCGGCGGCAGGTGGGGTGACAAAAGAAAAAGAATTCGTCGTCATTGGCAGTCAGGCGATTTTAGCAAAATTTCCAAATCCTCCTCGTATTCTAACGCGAAGCATTGAAGCTGATATCTACCCGCTGAACGCACCTGAAAAATCTGATGCCATAGATGGAGCGATAGGAGAGATGTCTCAATTTCATGAGACGTTTGGCTACTATGCGCATGGGGTGGCGCCAGAAACGGCGGTTCTGCCTTCGAAGTGGAAGGAAAGGGTAGTGAAGCTTTTAGTTTCCAGTCACGAAGACAATATTACTGCGCACTGCCTGCACCCGCTTGATGTTGCTTATTCAAAACTCGCTGCAGGTAGAGAAAAAGATACGGAATATATTCGAGAAATGGTTCGGTGCGATCTCATTAAGGCGGGGGCTTTGACAAATTTGATTGAAGACGAGACAGAAGATAAATCCCGGTTGGATATTCTTAAGATGCGGCTGCAAATTGTGCAGCAGTTGAAAAAGTAAACAGATATTCTGAGCGAATTTTCCCGAATCCTCATCCAGCACGCCCTTGGTCCGCCTTTGAGAGTGCCCAAAATCCCCGATTTAGCGGGAAAAAAAGGGTGTACTGGTAATTTGTTCGGGCATCTGATTTATTCGGGGACATTTTTAAAACATCGATAATGAAAAGCGTCTCTTTCTTCACTCTTTTGGCATGCGGTCTTATACTCGGAACGGTCGCCCGTGCGGCGGATAGTTCCATAACGGTGGATAACCAGACGGGTTACATCCTCGCGAAGGATAAGGAGAACGATAAGCGCCAGATCGGTAGTCTTACGAAGATTGCGACGGCGATGGTTGTCCTTGATTGGGTCGATGCCAGCCACAGTGATCTTGGCGCCATGGTCGCTGTTCCGCAGGAAGCGCTTGCGGCGGGCGGGGTAAACCCTGTCGGACTCATGGTGGGTGATGAAATTTCCCTGCGCGATCTTCTTTATGGTGCACTCATGGCGTCGGATAATGTTTGCGCCACGGTGCTCGCCTATCATGTGGGATCGAAGCTTAATAACCCGCACCATCTGCCACCGGTTCAGAATTTCGTCACGCAGATGAATGCCCTGTCCCGCATCAATGGGATGCGCCACACGCTTTTCCTTAATCCAGCGGGTATGGATAACTTCGAGGGGCAGCTTCCTTACTCCACTGCCGCTGATGTCGCTCGCCTCACGCGCTACGCCTACACGAAGGCGGCATTTAAATTCTACGTCTCGCAAAAATCCCGTGAACTCCATGCCCGCCGTGGTGGTTCTGAAATCAGTATTGCCATCGAAAGCACGAATCAACTCCTCGGCCAGCAGGGGATCGATGGTGTGAAGACGGGTCGCACCTCCCATGCAGGGGATTGCGTGGTGCTTTCCTCCAGTCGCTCGAGCGAAAGCGTGAAAAAAGGCGATGAAGTTTTAGTCACTCCCCGCCGCATCATCACCGTCCTTCTGGGTTCCTCCGACCGCTTCGGCGAGGGGCTTTCGAAAATTAATTCCGGCTGGATGATCTATGATCAATGGGCGGCCAAAGGGCGTCCGAGCCACAAAAGCGAAACAGTGCAATAGCACGGATCGCTTCCTGCTATGCCGGAATCCTCGAAAAAAGCTCATAAGCACATCGGTGTTCTCACCAGTGGCGGCGATTGCCCCGGCCTTAATGCCGTGCTTCGCGGCGTGGTCCGTGCTGCGGATAATTTGAACTGGAAGGTCTTCGGATTTCGCGACGGCTTTGAGGGGCTGCTTCCGCCCAGCGACTATCTCCTGCTGGATCGCTGGAACACGGCAGGCATCATGCACCTCGGCGGTACCATTCTCGGCACCACGAATCGCGGCCATTTTGTTGCGCGTGTCGGTGCTGGCAAGCGAGCCTGCATCCCGAAGCCCGTCATCGAGAAGGCGAGGAAAACGCTGAATGATCTCGATATCCACGCGCTCATCGTGATCGGGGGCGACGGCTCCATGCTCACTGCTCTTCAGCTTCAGGAGGCTGGGATCAATGTCATCGGAGTTCCAAAGACCATTGATAACGATCTCGAAGCCACCTCTATGACCTTCGGCTTCGATTCTGCTGTCGCATGTGTCGCGGACGCACTTGATCGCCTACACACCACCGCTACGAGCCATAAGCGCGTCATGGTTCTTGAAGTCATGGGCCGCCACGCTGGCTGGATCGCTCTCTACGGCGGTCTTGCGGGAGGGGCGGATATTATTCTCATTCCCGAAATTCCTTTCGACCTCGAAAAAATTGCCAATGTCGTCATGAAACGCGACCAGGAAGGTTGCAAAAGCACCATGGTCGTTGTCGCCGAAGGGGCCTGTGCGAAAAACGCCCGCGAAACACGCCATGGCGGAGGCCGCGGCGAATATCGTCTCGGTGGGATTGGCGAAATCGTCTCGCGTGAGATTCACCGCCGCACCGGAAAAGAAACCCGCAACTGCGTCCTCGGTCATCTCCAGCGCGGTGGCGCACCGACCACGCTCGACCGTATTCTCGGCACCCGCTTCGGTGTAAAAGCGGTACAGCTCATCCACGAAGAGCGTTTTGGCCGCATGGTCAGCTATCAGAATGATCTCACCCTCGACGTCGCCATCGCGGACGCCGTACAGCGTCTGCACAAGGTCTCTCCCAACTGCCAACTCGTCGAAACCGCACGAGCCGTTGAAATTTCCTTCGGAAATTAAATTTACCCATGACAACTGCTTCCATCGAACAACTCCGCGCAGGCATTCGTAGTATCCCGGACTTTCCGCGTCCTGGCATTCTATTTAGGGATATCACGCCTGTGCTCTCAGACCCCGTATTGTTTCGTTTGGCGATTGCGAAGTTTGTCGAAGAGTGCGCGGGTAAGAATATCCAGAAAATTGCGGGTGTCGACGCACGAGGCTTCATTTTCGGTGGCGCAATTGCGCATGAATTGAATGTCGGGTTCATCCCTATTCGCAAGCGCGGCAAACTTCCTTTTGAAACCATTGTCTCCTCCTATGATCTGGAGTACGGCACTGCCGAAATCGAGATTCACAGTGATGCCATTAAACCGGGCGAACGCGTGACGCTTATTGACGACCTCCTTGCTACCGGAGGCACAGCGGGCGCGGCAATCAAGCTCCTGAATCAGCTAAAAGCCGAAGTCGTGCAGGTGCAGTTTCTTGTCGAACTCGAAGATCTGCATGGAAGAGATGTCCTCGCACCTGTTCCTGTTCTTTCAATATTAAAATATTGATCGTTGCGAATCCGGTGCAGTTTAAGCCAAGGGCCTAACGACGAGGGTCTTCGACTTTTGCTTCTTCCGTTTCGTCGTCGCTGAACTCTTCTCCCATTTCCTCTTCGATTCCGCGTCGCCATGCCATCGAAATGAAGGGCCGCACGAACCCGTAAACCAGGAATAGCACAAAGATTACCGCAGGCATCCACTCGTAGCACATCGCGCTCACCAGCAGGATCAGGATCGTGACAAGGAAACGTGGAATGGATCGTTGAGTCTGCCAGTTCAATCCCTTGAAGCTGGGATACTTCACATGAGAAAACATCATGAGCGCCAAAAATACCATGAGCACCGGCAGCACGTATTTCCACTGGCCGATATGTCGCTCATTCTCCTGCAACCAAAGGAGAAGCATTGTCAGCGAAGCGATCAACCCTGCCGCTGCAGGAATTGGAAAACCTTCGAAGTCTTTCGTCGAGTTTTCCGGGCTTTGCTCTGCGATGCAGTTAAAGCGAGCTAGTCGCATCGCCCCGCATAGCAGATAGAAAACCGCGATCAGCCAACCTGTGCGGTGAAAATCATACAGCACGATCTTGTAAACCAGCAGCGCGGGAGCAATACCGAAGGAAACGATATCCGCCAGAGAATCGAATTCACGTCCGAAGGGGCTTTCCTGGCCGCCAAGTCGTGCCAGGCGCCCATCGAGCATATCGAAAACGAATGCGCCCAGGATAAATAGAATTGCCTGGTGATAATGCTGCACGGCGGTTTCGGTATTCATCGTGGCTTCGAAAATACGAAGCGTCGCCGTGAATCCGCAAAAAAGATTTCCCGCCGTCATCAGATTCGGCAGTAGATAAATGCGAGGTTGACGTGAGTCGCTCATGATGCGGGAGTGGGGTTTGCCTTGCCAGTTACCAGTCGGGCGATGGGAGTTTCTGCGCCTTTGACCATGTCGCCGATTTTTACAAGAGGCTCGGCATCAAGGGGAAGATACAGCTCCGTGCGCGAACCAAAGCGAATCATTCCAAAGCGTTCGCCTTTGCCCACCTGGTCTCCGACTTGTGACCATGGAACAATGCGCCGCGCGATGGCGCCGGTGATCTGTTTGACGCCGACTTCCACACCGTCACCCTTGATGATCCACATGCGCGATTCATTTTGGAACGAGGAGGCGGGATTACGCGCATCAAGAAACTTGCCGGGCTTCGGCTCGGAGTGGGTTACTTCTCCGGCGATCGGCGCACGGTTTACGTGCACGTCGAATACAGAAAGAAAGATCGCGATACGTTTCGTCTTACACTTAAGAAATTGCCCCTCTTCGATTTCGATGATCTCTACGATCTTTCCATCTGCAGGTGCGACAACAATATCCGTTTCCTGGGGCGTTGGGCGTTCCGGATCACGAAAGAAATACAGCGTATACAGGAAAAAAATACCAATCAGGATGGCTGCCCACTGAAAGACCACGAAAGCAACAACCCAGAGGATGATAAGTCCTCCAAGGATGAATCGGGCTTCATAGAGCGCACGCGGCTGGGTCATTTCGACATCGTATCCAATTACCTCTCGCGGGCGAGCAGAAACATGCCCCCCTTCAGGAGCACTCTAGATGCCTTTAACCCCATCGTCGTCGGGAAGAAAGGGCTTAAAGCGGGTTTTATCAATGGCCTTCATGTAGGCTTCATGCGGAGTGACAGCTCCCTTTACCAGTTGTTCCCAGATCGCGTCATCCATGAACTGCATGCCTTGGGATTTTCCTGCAACGATCACATCCTGCAGTTTTTGTGTCGCTCCTTCACGAATGATCGCGGAGACGGCGCTATTCACCATGAGAATTTCATTCACCGCGACCCGGCCTTTGCCGTCGGCTTTCTTCATCAGTAATTGCGCGATTACGCCGCGTAGCGAAGATGCCAGCATGGTGCGTACCTGCGCCTGCTGATCGGAAGGGAAAACGTCGATCATACGATCTACGGTTTTCCGCGCATTGTTCGTATGCAGGGTGCCAAAGACAAGCAGACCCGTTTCCGCAGCGGTCAGCGCAAGCGCGATGGTTTCCAGATCGCGCATTTCACCGACGAGTACGATATCCGCATCTTCACGAAGCGCGGCTTTCAATCCCGCAGGGAAAGTATTCGCATGTTCGGGAACTTCCCGCTGTGTGATGATGCTCTTTTTATTGCGGTGTACGAATTCGATCGGCTCCTCAATGGTTACGATATGCCGCGTGTAGGTGGTATTGATGTAATCAATTAATGCGGCAAGGGTAGTGCTCTTTCCAGAGCCCGTAGGACCTGTCACAAGCACAAGACCACCGCGCATCTCACCGAACTGTTTAATGACCTGAGGCACATTCAGATCCTCGAGAGTCGCGATCTTTGTCGGAATTAAACGAAATACTGCGCCGTAGCCATTGGTTTGCTTAAGATAGTTGCAACGGAAACGGTTTTCCTCATCCATCTCATACGCAAAGTCGAGATCGCCTTTCAGCTCGTACTTTTCCCAGTTTTTTGGAGTGCAAATCTCGCTGAGCATGAAGGTGATTTCCTCCTTCGTAAGAACTTCTTCGCGAATGGCGATGATTTCACCGTGGCGCCGGATTTTTGGCGGCTGACTCTCGCCGAGGTGAAGGTCCGAACCTTTCGCTTCGATAAGAACTTTGAAAAATTGATCAATATATGCCATAGGAAAATCCGTTAGCGCGCCTTGCAAATTTTGCGCATCATGTCTTTTTGCTCTGCACGCATGATCGCTTCTTCCCCGCTTATGGTGCCGGCATTATAAAGCTCGATGAGGGTGTCATCCATTAATTTCATCCCCAGTTTTTTACCGGTTTGAATGATGCCTGGAAGCATGAAGGTTTTCGCTTCACGAATCAGATTGCCTACAGCGGGTGTATTGATGAGGACCTCCATTGCCATGGCGCGGCCTGTGCCATCGGCACGCGGGATGAGCTGTTGGCTGACCACTCCCCGGAGGGATTCACTCACCATCATGCGGATCTGCTCGCGCTGATCCACAGGAAAGGCATCAAGCACACGATCGAGTGTTCGTGCCGCATTGCTCGTGTGCAAGGTTCCGAGTACAAGGTGTCCGGTTTCCGAAGCGGTGATTGCGAGAGAAATAGTTTCCAAGTCACGCATTTCTCCCACCATGATCACATCCGGGTCTTCGCGAAGAGCGCCTCGCAAGGCCGCGCCGAAGGATTCCGTATGTGTATGGACTTCCCGCTGGGTGACATGACAACTTCTCGAAGGAATAACGTATTCGATAGGATCCTCGAGCGTGATGATGTGGTCGTGCCGCTCTCGATTGATCTGGTCGACCATCGCCGCGAGCGTGGTGGATTTTCCACTTCCGATGGAGCCGGTGACGAGCACAAGACCGTTTTGAAATTGCGTGAGGAGCTTGAGTGCGTGAGGAAGATTCAGCTCATCCATTGTGCGGATGTTGTCGCTGATGACGCGGAAGACGAGTTCATAGCCCAGACGCTGACGTACCACGCTGGTTCGGAAACGACCGGCCGGAATGGCGTAGCAGTAATCCACATCGCCGCGTTCCGCGAGTTGTGCCTTTTGTTCATCCGTCAGAAACCCCATGACAAGCCGTTCCGTATCCGCTGCGGTGAGAACAGGGGCACGCAGCCAGATGGGCTCCAGAGTGCCAAAGCGCCGCCAGGTGGGTTTACAATTTACACTGAGATGCACATCGGAAGCACCGGACTCTTTGCCCACGGCGAGATATTGATCTATATGTCCGAGGGTCTGGGCCTCGTTTTCCTGAATGTCTGTAAGATGTTCGCCGCCGGTATTCTGCATAAGGAAAGGGGTTTAAAATATCTCTGAATTGAAAGACAAAATCCACAGGATTTCCCATCAACGCAAGACCGAAAAACAGAGGGTCAATCTCGCCGGGCAGAGCGTGATGCCATCTGAATGAGGGCCTTGTTTGCGTAGTTGGTAATCAGGGGTTTTAAAATCGGCAGCAATATTTTAAAGCCAGCGACAAGCGCAGTAAGTGCCGTAGTTTTTTTGATAACCTCGGGGATTTCATCTTTTTCTGTCGGCTTGCTTTTTTTGGAAGCTCGTTTTGCGGGAATCGGCTTTGTGCTTTTTCCACCGCCGCGTCCGGAAAGGACGAAACCGAGAATGGCCGCCCCACCGATCCACCAGTAAGCATGACGTGCGACGCTGCTCTGGATTTTTTTACCAACATCCAGATTTTCACGCATACCGGAGGCGTTTTTAGCGATAGCGAACCGTGTTTTTTCAAGTTCCGCGAGGATTTCCAAACGCGTCATCAGGATTCCCCCTTCAATTGATGAATGTCCTTGCGAATCTCTGCCGTGGTAGAAGGGAAGAAGGGTTGGATGAATTGTCTTCGTAGAATGCATGCGGCTGCTAGTGCCAGTAGGAAATGCGCGATGGAAAAACCGAGCGCGACCCAAAGCCAGTTCCACTTGAAGACCTCAACGATGGAGAATACCAGAAAGAGAACGAAAAGCACGTAGCCGAAACTCAGAAACAGAATTCCGGCAACGATTGCAATCAGCACCTTTAATGCGCGTTGAGAGGCTTCGCGACCTTCCAGGCCAGCAAGCGCACCAAGCGCCTGGAGATGTTCCAGGAAATTACCGATAAAGCGGCGAAGATGATCTATGAGACCTTCTCCGTCGCCTATTCCACGCGAGGTTGACGTTTTTTCCGGCGGCACAGCAGTTTGTTATCCTGCCTTAGCGTCGCATGATCAAACCGAGCACAAAGCCCACGCCGAGCGCGATGCCGACGGCCTGAAGAGGGTTTTCGCGAATGTACTGTTCGCTTTCCTCCTGAAAGCCTTTTGCCTGAATGGTGGCATCGCTAAAAGCCTGACGTGCACGGCCAGTGTAATCCTGCGCAGCCTGTCCAACCTGATTGCGAATCTCGCCATATTTGGCGTTTGCGGCATCACCGAGGTCCTGGGCAGCGGCAGCAATGTGAGTCTTGCCTTCTTCATAGGCGGCTTGAGCGGCTTTTTTGGTGGCTTCGACGGCCTTGCGCGCGTGCTCCTGGCTGCTGGCGAGTTTGTTTTCGACTACGCGGTTTTTATCTTCGGGAGTGTTATTGGAGTCTGACATAGTGGTGTAAATTTTAGATTGGGTTTAGCCTGACACAACGCTCTGGGTTGGCAAGAACGAAGCGGTTATTATTCCATCGTTTTCCAGCCCTCTTACGGATGGGAAAAACGCAGCGATTAATACTCGCGAAAGATAACCTGGGCCTTGCCGAGATCGTAGGGGAAAAGCTCCACTTTTGCTTTATCCCCCCGGGACGATCCGGATGAAACTTTTGCACATTTTTCCGGAAATATGGGCAGGGATAAGGTGTCCATTCGCGAGCTTTACACGAAACATGGTGCCGGTGAGGACTTCCACGATGGTTCCATCGGTCAATGCACTCTTCTTTAGGCATCAAGGATGGACATTTAGCGGATTTCGGGATCGAAATCAACTTTTAGATTCGATTGGAGAGGAGGGTTCAAAATCCACCCAATGCACCAGATTCGCCAGGGTCTGGGAGTTTTCCTGATGCCAGGTAAAGGGAGGGGACTGCATTTGGCCAATGGCACAGATTCGAGAAGCTCCCAGAGTCGCAAGATTTTCAACAAATCGAGGCTCGCACGGCCAGATGCCAATGGCTCCGAGCCACTGGCGCACGGGGGTCAGGAAAGTCTCGAGATTATCAGGGAGCGGTTTCACATATACCACCCGATTGAGACACGAGGCAACGAACCATGGGTCATCTTCATAGATGACCGTCCACGCGTCGTTGCCCACGCTTTCCCAGCATGCGACGCGGACATCATTTGCCGCACGAAAGCGGTAGCTTGTGCGGAGGTGGAAAATCTCTGCGGCCTCCTCTGCGGAGAGTGCGCCGCGAGGGTGTTTTTCCTGAAAGGCTTCCATTTCTTTTGCGAGTTGTCCGGCATAGCGAATCGCATCGCCGGGTTTCTGCTCGCGGATATAAAAGATATGAGGGGAGAGGCAACCTTGCTGGTCGAAAAGCGAAGCGTCCTGTGCAGCATCCACCGTCGAGGCAAATGTTGGGTCTTCATAGACAATGCCGAAACTTACACGGTGGCCGTGCGCGAAGAAGGGTTTTGAAGCTGGTACCCTGGAACGTATCGCGTGAATTGTCTCGTCGGATCCGAAGACAATGACCGCTCCGGCCTGCGTGATCCATGCGTCCGTAAGTTCCGTGGCGATCTCGACTTTTGCCTGAAGTTCGGCTGGAAGTTTTTGCGTGAATTCCTCTACTTCACGCAAGCCCGTGCGCGGGATTTTTACCAGGTTATGCGTATTGAGGAGGAGGCAGCGGATCAGGCTTTGCAGCGCGGCGTGCGGGGTATTCCCGCTGACGATGTGAAGAATGGTTTCGGGAGCGAATGCGCGGGCTTGGTGTTTTCCATAAGGCGCAAAGCCATCGAGGATATCTTCGTGCCCGAGTTCCATGCGGACGATATCGAGTAAGTCCTGAGCGGTGATTTTTCCGAGAAAAGGAAACTCATGGGCTGTATTTGCCAGAGCGTCGGCGATGGACCTTGTTGTCATTTTAAATTTTTCCTTTGCAGAGTTTCATCGGCATTGCGGGAACATCCACGTGGAAGCGCGGCGGGGTCACGGCCAAGCAGCTCAAAATGTGCGCCATGGCGCCGGGCAAAGTCACGCGTCAATACAGCAGATACAGAATCGAGGTTTGCCAGATCGTAAATTTTCAGGACGCCCTGTTCACCGTCGGGCACTTCGTGTCCTGAAACGGGATCAATCACCATGGCGCGCGCCCACGCTGGTCCGATATGGGTATTGCCGATGCCGCGCGTATAAAACTGAGAGCTTAGCTCTGTCATACCGTATTCATTCAGGATCGCCTGCGCGGACACACCAAGGGCAGTTTCGAATTTATGGTAAAGTTCCGCTTTGGGGATTTCCCGCCCGCTTCCTTTATAGCCACCGGTCTCCACAACCCGGCTGTAATTTGGAATCTGGTGACGGTAGCCTTTGGATTCCAGCCATTCGAAATAATTAAGAAAAGCGAGTGCGGTGCCAAAAAGTGTTACCGGCTCGGTGGCAAGATTCAATACATGGCGGAGGCGCTCCAGCTGAAGTACCCCTTCATTGATGAAAAACGCATCGGATTTTGCTAGCCATCCGGCCATGCAACTCAAAGAGGAGTGCGGCGCTTCCTTTGGCGTAGGGAGAAGGGCGATTTCGATACGATCTGGAAGACTGGCATTTTCCCAGCCCTTGCGGGCGGCGGATTCGTAGAGGTCGAGGCTTCTGAAGTGATGTTCACCAAATCCTTCGCCGGTCGTCCCGCTGGTGCGAAAGGTGCGAATGGTTTCATTTTCTGAAAAACACCGCATCGGGAAATGGCGAAATGCAGTTTGTGGTACGGCGGGAATTTCCTGCCACGTTTTGGGTTCCGACAGATTGGCACAATAATTTCCGTAAGCTTTATTGTGCTCGCGCTGATAGTGAAATGTTTCCAGCAAAAGCTTTCCGAAGTTTCCAGTTCCATTCTGGATAAAATTCAGGATGCGGACTTCGAGGGAGTTTGTGGATTGTTTCGACACAGGTGTATTATGGAACGAGGGTGAAGCTTCCCCAGGAATAGATGTCGTGAAAATTGGGATAGGTATGCGGTGCCCATCGCCATGGATGTGGCTCATAGGCGGAAGTCGCGGAGAGGGTCGCTCTTCTTTCTCCTTGGGTGGTATCAACGCGCGCGAATGAGAAGCGCCATTTCTCGCCGTTTTTACCTTTCATATTCGGAGAAATTTTCGCCAATGGCATGATCACCAACACGCGCCACAACTTGAGTTCAGGCTGGACGAGAGTCTGACTCTGAATGGGAATGTGACCGGCAAAACGTATTTCCCAGTCGGGGATAGTCTCCGCATCGATTTCATACATGGTATGCCGATTCGGATACTGAAGCTGAAGGATGTAGTTATCGGGAGAAATCTGATGCTCGATATATTCCTGTTCCTTTTCTCCAATGAGGAGGACTTCCAGTTCATCACCACGGAGGTAAAGAGGTTCGCCGTCTTTTTTCTGTGAGTTGAAAATATCATTATCGACCAGCTCGGCATAGACGATGAGTTTGTCGTGATCATGGGCGATTGCGACCGTCGCGGGTTGCAACTTCGGGTCTGTTTCCTGTCTCCAGTTTTGATACATGGAACAGGTAGGCGCATTACGCATGGTCTTGCCGACATCCTGCCATGTTCGCCACGAGCGGGAGTCTACGGAAGGACATTTGAGAACGGGTGTGGCCGAGTAAATATCGGGAATCGTCTGTTTGAGATAAGCGGGAGGCGCAGGGGCCTTATCGGCATCCGGAAGCAAGCCAGGTGCTGCACTAAGAGGGAAAGGGGGCGGTTTTGGAGAGGGGAAGGGAGTAATGGATGGTTGGACATTGGCCTGGGGAGAGGGGGCTGAAGCTTGAGCCTTAAGGCTACAGGGCGAGGCAAGGCAAAGCCCCGCCATCAAAGCAGTTGCGCCAAGCTTCAAGTTCAATCGAAACATGCAGGTATCCCTATACGGTTTCATACAATCTTCAAGCGGTAGAAGTCGTCGGATTTCGATTTTTTAACGCTATTTGTATCCTAAGCCGAAGCTGGAAAAGGTTCAAAAAAGAGAAGCCGACAAAATTTGTTCGAAAATCGAATAAGATTCGTACCAAAGCTGTTGGGATTGCGGCTTCTGATTTTCATAGTAAAAGCCGGGATTTATGGTAACTCCCCTCTTTGCAAATTCCATAGACATTTCGGCTTAAGACCTATTTATTCCCGAAAGTCGTAATACTCCATTCGTATGAATCCATTTTCTTTTATACCAAGACTGAAAGCCTGGTGGGCCAGGAAGAACGAAGAAGCGTCAGGAGTATTAAAAAATCATTACGTCTGCGGGACGCTACGCTATACACCGGCCACGTTGTTTGTACTCTTCGCATGGCTGCTGTGGGGGGACTTTACCTTCACGCTTATGGAGTCCATGCCTTCGCTGTTGAATATGCAGCTCAAGGATCACAATATTAGCAATCAAACGATTGCCTTGCTGACGACCACGCTGATTTCACTCACGAATATCGCGCTGAATCCTGTGATCAGTAGTTTCTCGGATCGCTATCGCAGTCGTTGGGGCCGCCGCCGTCCTTTTCTAATGTTTGCGACGCCTGTCGTTTCCGTTTGTCTCATTCTGATTCCATGGACGCCAAATATCACCGTCGCATTACAGAAAATCCCTTTCCTTCAGGCATTCTTTCATATGCTGCCTTTCTCGCCACTGGTTCTCATGTTCGGGGTGTTCATTCTATCCTTCCAGTTGTCGAACATGTTCATCGCCACGGTATATTATTACCTGATTCCCGATACCGTGCCCGAGCCTTTCATTGGCCGCTTTTACGGATTATTTCGAGTTTTCGGAATTTTTGCGGGCATGATTTTTAACTGGTTTGTATTTGGCGCTGCGCATCAACACATGCGAATGATCTTTACGTTCTTCTCGGCGCTTTACGGTATTTCATTTTTACTGATGTGCTGGAAAGTTCGCGAAGGAGAGTATGCCGAAGTGAAAGAGGAGCACGGGCACTGGTTTTCTCCCATCAAGAACTACGTTGTGCAGTGTTTTGGAACCGGCAGGAACTGGATGATTTTTCTCGTCTATGGCGCGATCCAGTGGGCGGGCGCAGTCGGTGTTTTTAATCTTTTCTTTTACCGGGATGAGATTGGCCTGACAGAAACCGATATCGGGCGACTGGCTACGTTTGCACTCAGCGCAAACCTGTTACTCTCGGTACCCTTTGGCGCTCTGGTGGATCGCTTGAACAGCCAAAAGGCGCTGATGATAGGTCTTATCACGGGATCGGCTTTATTCCTGATATGCTTCTTCTTTATCCATAGTCGCACGACGGCTCTCGTGCTGGGCTTTATGCTGAATATTCCGGCCTTTTTGACCTTCCTGGCCCTGACCAAGTGGACGGTGGATATGTATCCCAGAACGCAGTACGGTCAGTACGGGTCAGCGGGAGCCATTTTTGGTGCGATTGGTGCGGCAATACTGAGCCCGATAGCGGGAAAAATCATCGATCATTTTGGCAATTACTATCGTCTGTGCCTGCTTGTTCCCGCGATCTGCTATGCTCTTGGGTTTGTTTTCAGTATTATACTTTTCTATTGGCCTCGGCCCACTGACGACGCTGCTGGCCCTACGGGATTGCCGGAAGAGGAAGCTGCGTAATCCGCTCCTTAAGGCTGGGAAACGTATGGACTGTATACGTTTCCTTAGCGTGCCTTCTTAAGGGAGACGCGTTTTACAGGAACTTTTTTATCTCCGAGCGGCCCTTCCTCATGGAGCTTCACCAGCAATGCGCCATGGGCGCGAATGTGTGAGGCCAGGAGCTGCTTGGCAACGCGGAGATCTTTTTTACGCAGAGCTTGAAGGATGAGCTTGTGCTCACGAAAGGCAGCTTCGGCGAGGTGATTGCGGTTCTTAAAGAGGTTGTTTGCGTTTGGATTGTAGTTTGGCAGAAAGACGAGAAGCCGCTGGAGCGTGGAAGTGAGCCAGGGATTTTCGCAACGCTGGACCCAGAGATGGTGCAAAGCGATATCCAGCGAGTATTGAAGTCGGATGCGTTGCGGGGCGGAGGAAGTCTTTTCGGCCTTGCGGACTAAGGTTTCAAGATCGCGGAAGTCGGTATCGGTGAAGCGATCCGATGCGGAGTCGAGTGCGGCGCATTCGAGTAATTCGCGCATGGCATAGATGTGACTAATGTCATCGGTCGAAAGCTTGCGTACAAGAGTGGTGCGGTTTGGACGGAGAATGAGGTAGCCGAATTCCGCGGCACGGCGGATGGCCTCCCGGAGAGGCGTAATACCGATTTTCCATTCATGGGCTAGTCGAGTCTCCTTGAGGGAGTCGCCCTCCTTAAGTTCTCCGGAGAGGATGGCTTTACTGAGGCGCTGAAAAGCTTTTTCCGCGAGTTTTCCGTTCCGTTTTAAGCGACGCCCGCGGGTAGGTACAGTATTCTTTGTCATAGGTTGTGTGATAATATTTCCATACCAGGGGTTGGCAGGCTTTCTATTAACGACCACTGAAAGAAGCATGGATAAAACAGTTTTGGCAAGCAGTTTGCCGTAGCGTGGAAAGCGAATACTATAGAGTTTTTGAAGCCGAAATATCCTCTTTTTATATGGCCTTGCAATGAGTTTAGGTCTTTCGCTGCCGTATTTTCCCCAATGGAATGGCTCATAGTGGTTACGTATCTACAGTCTATCTGGAGTATAAAGTGGAAAACTCGGCAAAATCATGGGTTATGGTTGTTTATTGTATGTAAAGTATTGGAAATTATTTTTCTTTTTAAGCTGCAATCGGGTGTACATCAGGAAATTCTTTCTTCATCGCTTCGCTCTTGAAACGATGGGAGGAAGCTCATAAGTGTCGGACTCACTACTACGGTGATAAATAAACTGATCGAAATATTTGGAGCATTCTTGCGCCTGGGCTGCATTTCATTTGGTGGACCTGTTGCTCATCTGGGATATTTTCGGGCGGAATTTGTAAGCAGGCGGCAATGGCTGAATGACGAAGCTTATACGGATCTTGTTGCGCTGTGTCAGTTTCTGCCCGGACCTGCGAGCAGTCAGCTTGTATTTGCTCTGGGAATGCAGCGCGCAGGTATTATCGGCGCACTGCTTGCTTCGTTTTGCTTTTTGCTGCCCTCGGCAATTCTCATGATTGCTTTCGCCTACAGCGTCACGGCCTTTGGTGATTTGCGACATGCGGGTTGGCTTCATGGCTTGAAACTTGCGGCGGTCGCCGTCGTCGCACAGGCGGTGTGGGGAATGGGACGGAGGCTTTGTCCGGATCGCACGCGAATTCTCATTATGTTGACTGGCGCCGTATTATGTCTGCTTTTTCCCGGAGCGTATGGCCAGATCGGTGTTATTGCGGTAGGTGCGGTTGCGGGCTGGTGGTTTTATCGCACGGTGCAGGCTGCGAATATGCAGTCAGCGGACGGCGAATTGAGGGCGCACCACGCATGGGCTGCGGGAACACTGGTTGTGTTTTTTGCATTACTTTTTGGGCTGCCGGTAATCGCCGCCGCAACCGGCAGTTTTGAACTTCGGTTGTTCGATAGCTTTTATCGTGCAGGAGCGTTGGTTTTTGGTGGCGGTCATGTTGTGCTTCCTTTGTTACAGGCTGCTCTCGTGCCACCAGGCTGGATCAGTAATAATGATTTTCTCGCGGGCTATGGCGCAGCGCAGGCGCTCCCAGGGCCGCTGTTTACTTTTGCGGGATATTTGGGAACGGTGATAAATCACGGCCCGCACGCATGGCTGGTTGGGATGTGGTGCCTGTTTGCAATCTTCCTGCCAGCATGGCTTCTGATCGGAGGTGCGCTGCCATTTTGGCACCTTATTCGCAGCAAAACATGGGCGCAGGCCGCGCTCTGCGGTGCGAATGCGGCAGTAGTCGGTGTGCTGCTTGCAGCGCTTTATAATCCGGTATGGAAGCAGGGAGTCACGAATGGGCGCGATATCGTCGCGGTCGTGGGAGCGCTTGCCTTATTGGCGGTATGGCGTGTGCCGCCGTGGCTGGTGGTCATTCTTATGGCCGCAGCGGGGCAGTGGCTGTTGTAGGTAGGGAGTTGCAGGCCTGATAAAGCTTTTCATTCCCGGGGGTGTGTTTCAGAATTGGAAAATCTACATAAGCCCTATTTCTACATGAATAATGATGTTTTAAGTGTTTTTGGATTCAGCTGGGGAAGAGTGGTTATGCAGTTATTCTTATTCTCATCCATTCTCTTTCTTCTAGTGCTCTACATTTACGTAATGGTTGCCGCATTGCGTAAAGTCTTTCGTTCCGAGAACGTAGGGCAGATTATTTTTTGGATATTTCTTATTTTTCTGTTTCCGCTTTTGGGTTCTTTTGCGGCGCTTCTGTATTTTCGTAAATCTGAAAGATCGCAGATAGTATCATAACGCAGCCTCCCCCTATGAAAAATACCAGAACTCTTCTTTTCCTGACGTCGCTTTTTGCCGTCATAGGGCTAACGCATAATGTCGAGGCCTCTCTCGGTGACAAACTGCCTCCTTCTCCCGGCCCCGGTGAAGCATCGCGAGTGCGGTATGTGAATACACTTATTGCAATGCATGATGAACTCATGCCGCTTGCGAAGACTCCAAAATGGACGCCTTCCGTGGAGGCAAGGTTTGAAGCAATTAATAGCGCAATCCGGAAGCATCCCATGCCAGCCAACTCAGATTCCAAGGTGCTATCTAAACTTCTCGTCGGCACATGGCGATCGCCTCGGCACGATTATCTGGATCGCAGTAATGGAACGTGGACGATGCTTCCAATCGAAGGGAAAAATACCACGCATGGAACATGGAGCATTAAAGGAAACCAGTTTCACGATGGAAATAAATCCTATCCGATTCTAATGCTGAGCGAGCACGACTTTGTCTTTGCGGATGGAAAGACGGTATTTTTTGAAAAACGGATCAGTCACAGAGAGTGACTGAGGTTTTTATTCCAAATGACCGCTAAGGCGTAGGGCTGTCACGATTTCCGCAGCTGCGGTACTACGGTTGAGTGCGTAGAGGTGGATGCCGGGAGCGCCTTTTTCAAGAAGTGCACGACAAAGTTCTACCGTATAGACAATGCCTTCACGACGCATAGCGACTTTGTCCGTTGCGTGAGGTGCCATTCGTTCCTCAAGAGCCAAGGGGATGGTGGCACCGCAGATTTTACAGAAACGCTGCAGGGCATCCCAATCCACAATAGGAAGGATGCCGGGAATTATCCTGGGGCTTGCGCCGAGTTCCTTTTTGAGATGCGCGACGAGGTCGAAATAGCACTCGGGTTCGAAGAAGCATTGTGTAATCGCCGCGCAAGCTCCGGCGCGGAATTTATCAGCGAGGTTTTGCCAGTCTGCCTCGCGGGAAGTCGCATCCGGATGACGCTCGGGAAAAGCGGCGCAAAGGGTACTGAAGCGGGGTGTTTCGCGAATGAGATCGATGAGGTCGCGCGCGTATTCGCAGCCGCCATCGGTAGGGGTGAATCGTTGTGCGCCTTTTGGCGGATCGCCGCGCAGAGCGAGAATATTGCGAATGCCTGCGGAGTGGTAATCGTCGAGCAGATTACGGAGATCGGCGCGTGTGGCATTGACGCAGGTGAGGTGAGCCATTGCAAGGAGTCCGGTTTTTTGTTGAATATGGACAACGAGCTCACGGGTCTTTTCACGGGTGCCTCCGCCTGCGCCATAGGTCACAGAAACAAAATCCGGGCCGAAGGGTGCAATTTGCTCAATCGTATCCTCAAGCGTGAACCAGCCGCGTTCGGTTTTCGGAGGGAAAAATTCAAACGAGAGCGTGCGGGCCTTTTTTGCGAAGAGGTCTTCGAGATGAGAAACAGGAGCATCCATGAGGAGTGGCGACCCTATCAGTGAGAATGCTATTCACAAAACGCATGTTTTTTGGGATGATCATAACTATTACTTATGATCGAACTTCGTCATCTTAAGACATTGATTGCTCTTTCCGAGACTGGAAATCTCTCCAAGGCTGCGCGGCGGCTGCATCTTTCGCAGCCTGCGGTATCTCACCAGGTGCGGCTGCTGGAGGAGGGTTATGGCGTGGCGTTGTTTGAGCGTAAGAGCAATCCCGTGCGGCTCAGTGTGGCGGGACAAAGGATGCTGAGACTTGCGTACGAGGCAGTGGGTCTCGTCGAGGAGGCCGAGCGGGATGTTGCGCGAATCAGTGAGGGAAATGCCGGTCAACTTCGTATCGCGGTGGAGTGCCACTCGTGCTTCGACTGGCTGATGCCATCCATGGATATTTTTCGCGAACGCTGGGAAGAGGTGGAGATGGATCTTGTCTCGGGATTTCATGCCGATCCTATTGGATTGTTGCACGAAAACCGAGCGGATGTGGTAATCGTATCAAGCGTGCGGAGCCGGAAGGACACGGCATTTCATCCGTTGTTTCGGTATGAGGTGCTGGGGCTGCTTGCGAAGCATCATTCGCTTGCGGTAAAGCCCTTTTTACGAGCGAAGGATTTTGCGAGCGAAACCCTTGTGACGTATCCGATTCCCGACGACCGGTTGGATTTGATTCGTGAAGTATTAAAGCCAGCAGGGATAAAGCCAAAGCAACGGACGACAGAATTAACCGTGGCGATTTTACAACTGGTGGCGAGCCATCGGGGGCTGGCAGCGCTGCCGAACTGGACCGTGCAGCCGTATCTCGAGCGTGGGTATGTGGTATCCCGCCCGATTACGGCGAAGGGATTATGGAGTGGTCTCTATGCGGCGACGACGACCTCGGTCGGAGAGTTGGCCTACATGCAGGACTTTCTGGAAATCACGCGACAGGTGTGTTTTGCCAATCACAAAAACATTAAGCCTTTCCCTGAAAATCGGGTAGCCGCAAAATAATCCTAGTGAGTGTGACAACCGCCGCCGCAGCAATGGTGGCCGCCGGACGCAGGCATGGGGGCTGGCGCTGCGCCACCGCTGGTGATGGGTGCAAAACCACCGGAGATAATACGTCGCACGGGCTTGCCGGACTCGGGATCATGCGTGAGGGGCTTGTCATTCATGCTTTGGCGGAACTCAAAGCGCGTGACTTTTTCTCCTTTTTTCGAAGGAACGGTCTCGTAAACGTAAGTTGCCATAGGATTACTTTGCCAAACTTTTCGATTTCGTCAAACACGGTGTCCGTTTCAGGTTGAAAACCGAGGCTCGGACAGTATAAGAAAGGAGCAATGAAACGATTTTCCATTCATCCCTACACCGTAGCGGCGATCTGTCTGCTGATTCCCTCCCTTGTGCACGCGCATACCGGTGTGGGCACCACGCATGGTTTTATG
>JBDTJR010000164.1:0-7287 GCA_039935735.1 Chthoniobacterales bacterium
GCATATCTATTGGGATCAGGCATCCGTACTCGCCCAGATCGGGCTTCTCGATACTTCCCATCTCCCTGTCTCAGGTGTGGAGTCCGCCCGAAAAATTCTCGACCCCACGCTCCCCGCAAATGCCCTCATAGATCGTGCGAATAAAAGTGTTGGTATTTAAATTCTAATATTTCTGTTCAGTTTTTCGTCTTCTTTATCAACAGGAGTTGAAATATTAATAATATGGGACAAAAACTTTCACCATCAGAGATGGAGCTCTATCGTCGAGTTGATGAAGTCCTTTTTTATCTCTGGGATCCAATCGGTGTTTCTCCGACGCCCGAAGCCAGAGATGAGTATCAGTCTTATTTGCCACAGGTTTTTTCTCTTGTGAAAAATTCTACGGATGGCGCGGATATTGTAGAGTATTTGCTGTCCGTCGCAACAGATAGGATGGGACTTCCGGCTTCTTCTGGAAAAGCTACTCAGGTAGCAGAAATTTTGATTCGCTATCGAAAGTGGATAAAAGAAAAAGAATCGAAACGTCTTTAAAAGTAATAGACGGCTCATTCAATAGAACGGGGTGAGTTTCATTGCCCTTAAGGCTTTTCCGTGGTAATGTCTGAGCGTGATCACTATCCGGACGTTTACCGATTCGATCGAAGCAGGAGTCGTGGCATCTTTTCTGAAAGATAATGAGATCGAAGCCGTTCTGCTCGATGAAAACTCAGGCGGTCTTGGGGGCTTTAATGTCCCCGTTCGGCTTCAGGTAGACGAAGATAAAGCAGAGGAAGCTAATAAGCTTCTCCATGAATTTGACGACGCGCCTCTTCTGCCGCCGAATGCTTCGGATTCCGTATCAGAGTAGTAAATTGCTTTTGGAAGGCCATTGAGGCTTTTCGAATTGTTTGACGGACATTTCTGCATAGACTGTTTCCGACAAATGAAGATCAGTCCGAAATCACGACTTCAATCCCAATGGGCTCTTTTCGGTGTCGCCGTGGGCTGGGCGTCAATGATCGCGTGGCTGTTGATATTTGTGGGAATAACCCTGCACTGTATTATTACGGGGGAGTGGAGCATTGCCTCGTCATGGCAAATGAATTGTTTGTTTGGTGGTCCTCTCGTTTTATTAGTATTGGGGGCTGGGATTACCGCCGCTCTTGTTTTCTTTCCCAGATGTCCCTCCTGTGGATTCCAATTTTTACGTAATACCAAAGGTATGGGACCTACAAAATTTGTCGCTCATCCCTCCTGTCCCAAAACATCCTTTTTGAATCCGTGGGGCTCTCAGGTAATCCGATATTTTAGAACGGGTCTTTTCCGCTGTCAGCAATGTGGAACTGATTTATGTATCGGCTCGAAAGCAAATCAAGCGGAAGGGGAAACATCAGCGGCTGTAACTGATCAGTCTAATTCTGCATCCGAACGAGAATAGAGCTTTTAGAAGCATCTTCTCTTTTTAATTGGACCTATTCCGCTATTCTTCCGGTAGGCAAGTAATCAGAGGCCACTCACAGTAGAAAAAGCCCTGCTAAAGCCTGCCAATTGCCGTAATTACGCATGAAAATGCGAAGAGTCCTTTGAAATTTTCGCGGAGCAATTTAGAGTGCTGGTATGAGTCGGATTCATTCAGAGCTTTCCATGGCGGATTTACTGCAAGTTTATCCCGGTGCGCAGCGTGCGCTTTTTCGTCAATATCATATCGGTGGTTGCAGCAGTTGCGGCTTTCGTACGGATGAAACGATTGCCGATATCTGCGAGCGGAACGAAAACATCCCCGTCGATGAGATGATTACCTATCTCGAACAGAGCGAGAAGGACGACGAAAAGATGATGATCACGCCTCGCGAACTTGCGAAAGCGCTCAAGGCTGGAACAGCGCGACTTCTTGATATTCGTACCCAGGAGGAATTCGAGGCGGTGCATCTTCCGCAAGCCATTCATTTTACTCAGGAGCTCACGCAGCAAATCATGGGCAGTTGGCCGAAGGATGAGTTCATTGCGATTCTTGATCACGAAGGACGCCGCAGTCTGGATGCAGCCGCGTATTTTGCGGGTCACGGGTTTACGCAGATCAAGGCGGTCAAAGGCGGTATCGACGCATGGAGTGTCGAGGTTGATCCCGAAGTGCCGCGCTACGAACTGGAGGTTCATGACGACGCCTGACGCGAACGCTTCATTGGAGCAAAAAATCGAAGAGGCGATCCGTAATCCGAAAAATCTCGGTGAGATGGAAGGCGCCGATGCGGTGGGAACTGTAGGTAGTCCCGATTGTGGCGACATGCTCCGCATGTGGGTAAAGTTTCGCGATGAAGGCGGCAAAAAAGTCATCGATCGCGCCACGTTTCAGACATTCGGTTGCCAGACTGCTATTGCGGTCGCCAGTGTTGCCACGGAATTAATCGCGGGCAAGACTGCCGAAGAAGCGCTTTCTCTGAGCGGTGAAGATCTTGCTGCTCCGCTTGGTGCGCTGCCGCCGATGAAAATTCACTGTGCGCAGCTTGTTGAAGGAGCGCTCCGCTCCGCCCTTACCGGCAATGCGGTGCCCGATGTAAATATTCCCGCAGAAAATGCGGCACCCACACTGCTTGAGCAGATGCAGGGTAGCCAAAAACCCGTAAAAGTTGTTATCAAGAAAAGAGAACCATGAGCGATCCACGCGAAAATCCACTCACCCGGGATTGCGATGCAATCCAGATTCCCAGCGGTAATCCCGTTATCCTGCCTGCGGGCATGAACGTCATTATCACGCAGTCCCTTGGCGGCACCTATACCGTAGCCACGCCTGCCGGACTTGCCCGTATTTCAGAAAAAGACATCGATGCCCTGGGCATTGACCCGCAAGCTGCCGAAGCGGAAAAAAAAGAAGCTTCCGCATCTGGCACACCGGGAGAGGTGTCCGAAACCGAAGTCTGGAACCGCTTAAAGACGGTTTATGATCCCGAAATCCCGGTGAATATCGTCGATCTCGGCCTCGTCTACGATTGCCGCATCGAGAAACAGGATCAGGGCGCTGTCGTAAATGTGCAGATGACATTGACCGCCCCTGGTTGCGGTATGGGACCGACGATTGCCGCCGATGCCCGTTCAAAAATTCTTTCCATCGATGGCGTTACCGATGCCAGTGTCGACCTCGTTTGGGATCCGCCATGGAATCAGGGAATGATTACCGAAGCGGGTAAAATGAAGCTCGGGCTTATCTAGACTAAAATTCTAAATTCGGAGGTCGGACTTCCACGTCCTCCGTAGAATAGCCAGCTTCCTATGGCCCAGGCGTAGGTCTTGGTGGTGGCGTCGGAGGAGGAGTTGGCGGTGGCCGCATAGGAGGCGTCGGCATCGGCCGCGCTGGAGTTGGCATCGGAGAAGGCGGATGCGTCACGGGATTTCCCGTCACATTGCGTTGATTCTGCACCTGATTCTGGATCTGATTAACCATCCGCGTCGGATCGTGATGTTTGTCCCCGATAAAATTGATCGCGACCAGCACGCCCTTTGATTTGAGCAACTTCTGCGCTGCGAGTTCGTCTGTGATCTGCTTCTCATTTCCCAGCGGCCCCATGTTGATGAGCTTGGAAGTTTTCATGAGGCGGGAGACATCTACATCCTGCACTTCAGGTAGTTTTTTGGACTTATCCGAGAAAGTAATCTCCTGCCCGGACTTTACCACGATGCTTTCCCCAAGATGTCCGTTCAAGCTGAGTCGCACGGTACCTTCGATGACAATCAGTTTCACGATTCCGTGTTTTCCCCGCGTATATTCCAGCAAAATAGTCGTTCCCGTGATCGATGCTGTGACAGGGGCCGTCTTGATCTTTGCTCCGCCGATACCCTTAGGCACCTGTAAAAGAATCGTTCCGTTTTCCAATTCAACCGAGCGCGTTCCCGCATCGAATGAAAAGAGCGTATTTGCTCCCAGTCTTGCCAGCGTTTGATCCGGGAATGTCAGCTCCGCAAGCGAACTCGTTCCTGTCTTTACGCCCGTATTTCCCTGAATGCTGTTTCCGATCGCCGCCTGTTTTGGCGTCGCATTTGGGGTAATGATGTCCACTTGATTAGTCACACGGCTGATCGTCGCCATGCGCAACTCGGCGGTATGTCCCAGCGTAAGCGCCAGAAATACACCGGCTGCCAAAGTCCATTTGAGGGAGGAATTCGATTTCATATTTAGAATTTAAGTTGTCCTGAGACACCGGCGCCGCTCATGAAGGCCCAGTAACTATCATTATCGGTGTTCGAACTATTAAATGCAAATGAAGCCACAGCATTCACTGCAAACCAATTGGTAATATTCCATGACAATCCCGCACTGATAGTCTGGTTCAGGTCGTCCCGGCCACCCTGCACATAATTAAAAAGCGAAATTCGGTAGTAAAACGAACCGGTCAGTTGGCGGGTGAGTGCCACCTGGTATCCTGCAAAAACCCCGAAGTCATTTTTCAACGCGTATTGTGGCTCGCCGGCGATGATGACTTCTGCAGACGATCCGACATAGACATAATGTGCCCGGCTCAGTGTAAATGGTTTTTGCACTCCGAAGCGTAGTGTCTGATCGCTGTAGGTCAGTGAGTTCACGTCCGGGTTTGTCAGCAGTGTCGAATGATACCGGCCAAAGAAAGAGAGATCCCCAAGCTGACGTACCACATAGATTAATCCCGCTCCCGCATCAAAGCTGTTGAAATTCAGCGCACTGTTCCGTGCATAACGAAAGAGCTGCGTCTGAGCCGTTAGCTCAGCGTAAAGATTGTTTGCCAATTGCGGCGTATAGGTAAGCCCAAACTGCGGCACCATGAGGAAGTCGCTCTGCATGTTGTGCTGAGAGAGTGCGGCATTGTTTGTATAGTACTCGTTAAAATTCGCATAGGCCTGAAAGGGCCGATACTTTTCCTTGCGAGTGAGTAGCAATTGTTCTCCGAGATCGGAATCTCCCGGACTGCTGTCTGCATAGCCCGTCTGATTTGCCCGAATGAAGGCATTGGCCTGGTCGTTCACCTCCCGGCGGTTGGACTCGTCACTCGCCACCTGCCGCTGAGCAGCCGTGTCCTGGGCATGTAGAGATCCGCAGGCCAAAATTGCCAGTAAACCGGCAAACAGAAAGAATTTAGAGGGAATGCTCTTTTTCACGGGGTTAATTCCCGCAAATACTCTTTTTACCGCCAAGGAAAGTCAATCGCGAGCTTCCTCTTTTTCACCTCGGCTTCAGGCTGGCACATTACCCTCGTAGTCTGTTAGCTTCGCCCTTCGTGGAATCTGCCCCAACACTCTCGAAACTTCTTGAGCGCATCCGTTCTTACGGCCCCATAGTTTTGGTGGTCACAGTCATCATGGTCGTAATACAGATCGCGACTTTTTATTCCCCAATTCTGGAAAGTGTTGAAACACCGGTTCGGGGATGGTTTGTGAGTTATACGAAATCATTTTCCCTACCCAAAGAATTCGTTTTTGTCGCTTTAGATGACGCCACAATGCATCTCGATGGCGTGGAGTCATCAGAGATCGCTGCATCTCCAGAATTACAGGCTATACAAGCACCCTATCCCTGGTCTCGTGACGTATATGCCAGTTTAATTGATCGGTTAGCAAAAGCTGGAGCGCGTGTCATTGGTCTCGATATTCTTTTTACAGAACCACGGCCAGGAGATGAAGAATTGCGTGCAGCAATAGCTCGATATCCTAATCGTGTGGTATTGGCTTCAAATTTGTCGTTTTCATTGCACAACCATGCATTCAATACGCCTCAGATTGCACTTCCTACAAAAAGTCTTTTGTCTCCCGATCAAGCAGTTTCACCTCACGTAGGATTTGTTAATTTCTTCCCTGAAGAAACCGCAAAAAAAGAAAAGGAAAGTGACTCTGGTATCGTTGAAAAACTTATTTACCAACTTCGATTAAGTGATTTCGGGGGACCCTCCTCACCGAACGAGCCGGTTTATTTATCTTTCGCTGCATCGATTCTCGAAACGGGAAAAATGGCGACACATTTTCCAGAAGATCAAGTTCGGTTTGTCGATGCTGGCAAGGTACAGGAGCAAGTGCCGATTGTTTCTCTTTATACCATTTTTGTTCCGGCCTTGTGGAAAGCTAATCTTAAGGACGGAGAGATTTTTCGGGATAAGATCGTCGTGATAGGTCCTTTTGGAGATCAATTTCACGATATTCAACGAATCTCAAGCGGAACGATTGCCGGCCCCCTGCTGCACATTCTTGCAATGGGTGCATTGCTAAAAAATGCTTTTTACACCATCCTGTCTCCGCAGATAAATGCCCTTATTATCATTGTCCTAGGTCTTGTGATTTTTCTAAGTGCATTACCGGTAAAAAGATTTTGGCTCTTTCCCTTATTGATGCTGATATTTTGCGGACTCTATCTGACGATCGTTTCCGTCGTTTTTATCAAAGGAAATATTCTGATGGGTATCGTTTTTCCCATCGTCATGATCTTTGTATCGTCGCTTTCCCTTTTTGCATTTCAGTACGCGCGTGATTTGATCGAAAAATCACATGTGCGTCAGACGTTGGAGCGGTATGTATCGCGTAATTTGGTGCAAAAAATTCTCGATGACCGCGGAGATTTCCTCACCTCACTTGAAGGCTCACGCAAAAATGTCGCCATTCTTTTTTCGGATATTCGGGGATTTACCAAGTTTTCTGAAAACCGCGATCCGCATGATGTCGTGCTTCATCTTAATGAATATCTCGGCGCGATGGTGAAGATCGTTTTCAAATACGATGGGACATTGGATAAATTTGTGGGAGACGCCGTCATGGCGGTATGGGGGGATGTAAGCACGAAGGGGGAGCATAACGATACGGTTTCGGCAATTAAGGCTGCGATTGAGATGCTCAACGGGCTTCAGCAGCTTAATGAGAAATGGCAACTAGGCAGCGGCGAAAAATTCCATATTGGAATCGGAATCAATTTTGGCTCAGTGATTTTCGGCAACATCGGCTCGGAGGAAAAAAGTGACCTTACCGTTATCGGAGATTCCGTGAATCTTGCATCCCGTATCGAAAGTCTTACGAAGTTTTACCACGTGCCGATTCTCGTGGGAGAATCCGTGGAGAAGATTGCGAGCGATGTCATTCCGCTTCGCTATGTAGATCGAATTGCTGTGACGGGAAGAACCACCGAGCTGGATATTTTCACACCGCTTCTTAATGAACGGCATGAGTTTTTTACACCCTCATGGCTTGAGGATTATAATGCAGGAGTGAAGCTTTTCCGCACCCGCGATTTTTCGAATGCCGTGAAGGCTTTCGAAAAATGCGCCGTGATTGATCCGAACGATTATCTCGTTCAGCGGTATC
>JBDTJR010000165.1:0-3117 GCA_039935735.1 Chthoniobacterales bacterium
CGGGTGGAGACTCGGCAAGGTGCAGGCGCAGATACGCGAGTGCGGGCTGGAGTCGGCGTAAATCCTCGGCACGGCTGCCGATGACCTGGGGCTTGAGGTGCTTGCCGTAGTTCCAGATGATGTGGAGGAGGATGCCGGTGACGAGGGCGTTCAGGCCCGACTCCCACGCGGGCGGGCGCAACGCGAAGATGCGGCAGGCGTCCTCGAAATCTTTTTTTGCCTTCGCGTCGTTTTGTAAATCCAGCGTGGGCGGGAAGCCGAGGACCTCGGGCACGGTCAAGGATTCGAAAATCCGCGCGCTATAGTGAATGGAGACGAAGGAGAGCGGTGCTTTGGGATTATGCGTGATCGAATGCGGGACGCCGCGGAGGAAATTCACACACGTTCCCGTGCGAAGAGGGAATTTTTTGCCATTGATCTCCGCCGTGCCGGTGCCGGAGAGGATGAAGAAGAACGTGTCGTTGCCGATCCTGCGCGGTTGCATTTTCCAATCGGGGAAACAGCGGAAAAGGATCGCGGAGAAGGTATGCACCTTGAGGTTCGTGAGCGAATCGTCAAGCCATGGTGGAAGGCCGATGAAGCGCACGGGACGAAAGGGTTTCTGCTCCTGTAACAGGTGCGGAGAGGTGCGACTTTTGGTGGATTTTGCGGAGGGCGACATGATCGAAAAACGCAATAACGTGATCGGCCACAATATTGTCGATAAAGAGGGTTTGCGCTACGTTTTTTTCATTATGAAATATTTGACGCAGGCGCAGTATGACGGTTTTCAGAAAGACGGGTTCCTCGTGATCGACGATTTTTTATCCGGGCAGGAAGTGCAATCCGCGATCTCCGGCATCGAGCGTGAGAAGACGGCTGCTGCGGCTGCACCGGCTTCTGCGGACAGCGGGTTCCATTTGGAAAAAGCGGGCGATAACAGTTTTGATGCAAACGCGGCTGTGAAAGAACCCGGTATGTTTCGCAAGATTCAGGGCGCGGTGCGTGTGCCGGAGCTGAAGGATATCTTCACTTCGTCGAAAATGGTGGAGTGCATGAATGATCTCATGACGTCGGACGATGTCTATTACCACTCGTCGAAGGTGATGTTTAAACCTGCGAACGGTGGCGCGGCGAAGCCCTGGCATCAGGACGCGGCTTACTGGAGACAATTTGAGCCGCGGCAGATCACGATATGGATCGCGCTGAATGATTCCACGGAAGAGAACGGCTGCATCTGGGTGGTTCCCGCCTCGCATAAGCTCGGTCTGATTCCTCACGTGAAGGAAGAGCCGCAGGTCGAGGAATCGGAATCCCTCGTGGACTGGAGCAAGAAAATCGCGGTTCCCGTGAAAGCGGGCGGGTTGTTGATTTTTCATTCACTCGTGCTGCATATGTCGCACAAGAATCTCTCGGACAAGAGTCGCTGGGCGATTATTTGCGATTACGATTCGTTGCCAAATCCTGCGGTTGATTCCAGCGCGGCCCCATTTGTGGACGATAAGGGGATTTGGAAACTTTCGGCTGCGTAGGAGAATAATAATAATGGGTCAACCCTCAAGGTTGACCTTTGGTTGGAAAGGACGCGACGGAGCACGTCCCTCCACCGGAGCCCACAAGTGAAAATTACACGCAATTATAATTCGATCTCTTATGGAGAATGGAGCATAGCGACATAGCCTGCCGTAGGCAGCCCGAAGGGTGAAGCGAAGCGAAAGCAAACGTGCTTTGCTGGTCTACGACCACCCCTACGGGGCACGCTTTCAGCGTGGCGTCTCGCTTCGCTCGGCTGTCGCGTCCTTTCAATAAAGAAGCCAATCTTTAGATTGGCTCAATATAGATTGATTTCCCGGATTTGCCTCTCGTGCTAACGTAACTAATTGGTTACAACCCAAAAACATAATGACATCAACTGCGGTCCATACAGATGCGGAGAAACAAAAGGATGTGGCGAGCAATCGCTACCTCGATGCAGCGCGGGATGCGGTGCAGATTCTTTTAGAGAAGCAGTCGAAGCACTGGGGAGATGACCCTGCGGGTGCGTTGAGTATTGTCATCAGCGGGCTGAGTTACCGGGGCTTCACCACCATAGGCACGGGGGTTGAAAAGGGAACTTACTATACCTGCGTTTTTGCCGGCGAGCCCATGACACCGGAAGCCTATCGGCTGGATATGCGGATATGGCCGATACTGGAGCTTTTTTCTGATATCACGGGAGATCCGAAATATCGGAAATACGTCGCCGCGATGGCGCAGGCATTTATGCGCGATGGCTTTGACCCGGTATCGGGATTGCCGTATCTCGGGGAGATGGCGGAGTTTGATGTCGCGCGCCGCGCACCTGCGACGATCGCTTCCATGTATTCGGAAGTTTACTTCAAGCCGAATGACTGCATGCCGCTGGATGCGCTCTGGGCGGCTGATCCTGCGGTGATGTCGCGGATGTTTCACTCGATGTTTTACGGGCTGATCCAGCGGCCGGAGACCATGGAGTATAACCGCTTTTGCGAATACGGATTTGATGCGGATAATAAGAAATTTTGTCGCGAGTTTAATTCGCACAATAACGCCACCGCGTATGCCGGGGCGTACATGATCCACTGGTGGGGATATTTCTTTGCGCGCACCGGCGACGCTGAATGCAGGGAATGGGCGGAGAAGATGACGGACAAGTGGCTTGCCGTGCAGAACCCGGAGTCGGGGCTTGTCCCTGCGTGGTTTGGGAGTAACCGCACGGATGACTCGGTGATGCCGCCAAAAACTTTTTGCAACAACTGGGATGCAAGCACTGCGGTGACTTATCTGCGCGCTGCGAAGGAGTGGGGAAAGCGGCCCGAGGGAAAAGCCCTGGCTGCGAAACTCGAAACCATGGGGCATCGTCTTGCCGAAGGCATGGCGCGTTACGGATATGATGTGGAAACGCGGAATTTCCCCCAGTGGATAAATATTGACGGTTCCCGCCGTCTCGAAACGACGTGGTACACTTTCTACTCGCAGGAAGAGAAAGACGAAGTCCGGGCAAGAGATCCCAAAGTCGATGCAGTGGATGTGATGTACGGGTCAGGATTTTACGAAGGCATCCGACCCTGGATGCCGATGGCGGGAAATCCCCTGCCCTACAGCCTCGCGCTCGCGGCG
>JBDTJR010000166.1:0-6268 GCA_039935735.1 Chthoniobacterales bacterium
AAAATGGCGGAAGCGAACATCATTCGGATTAAAGGGGCTCGGCAGCATAATTTGCGGAATCTTGATATCGAGATTCCGCGAAATAAGCTGGTGGTTATTACTGGACTTAGCGGATCAGGGAAGTCATCCCTCGCATTTGATACGCTCTATGCGGAGGGACAGCGCAAATACGTGGAGAGCCTTTCCGCTTATGCGCGCCAGTTTCTGGATCAGATGCAGAAGCCGGATGTGGATTACATCGAGGGGTTGTCACCTGCGATTGCGATCGAGCAAAGAACGGCGGCGGCAAATCCCCGCTCCACTATCGCGACGACCACGGAAATTTATGACTACTTAAGGTTGCTGTATTCTGCCGCCGGTAAACCGCACGATCCGAATACGGGCGAACCAATTCTTCGCCAGACACCGCAACAAATCGCGGATGAAATTCTCACTTTTGGAGAAGATGCGCGCATTGTGCTCATGGCCCCGCTTATCGACAACGAGGCGGGAGAGTTTCGGGACGTTATCGAAAAAGCAAAACGTGAAGGATTTGTACGAGTTCGCGTGGACGGGGAAATTCACGAACTCAATACGCCGGAGCCGATCCGCATGGCAAAAACCCGTAAGCACGTCATCGAAGTAGTGATTGATCGACTGATTATCAAAGAGGGAATTGAACAACGTCTTTCAGACTCCATTGAGCTTGCTTTAAAGTGGGGGCGTAACCGTCTTGTGGTTCTTCTCACAGGCAAGGAAAACACATCTCCGCGCGAGATTCGTTTTTCCACGGATTTCTGTAACCCACGAACAGGTTACACGCTGCCGAAGCTAACGCCGAAACATTTCTCCTTTAATAGTCACCTCGGTGCATGTCCTGCCTGTCAGGGGCTGGGTGTGGAGAATCTGCTGGACCCCGATCTCATGGTGGATCTTGCCAAGACACTGAAAGACGGAGCTGTAAGACCGTGGCGAAAAGGCACAGCTAAGATGCTGGTCTACTATTCGGGAATTCTGGAGAGTCTTGCCCGCGAATATTCTGCTCCGATGGATAAGCCATTTGAGAATCTTCCCCAGGCATTCAAGGAGGCGCTATTCCAAGGGACGGGGGATCGTGCCATTGAAGTTGTCTGGGGCACAACGACAAAACGGACACGGACAACTAAGCCTTTTGAAGGTCTTGTGACACAACTGGCACGCCTCTATGAGACGACGGAAAGTGAATTCACGAAAAATCGCCTTCGTAGTTTCATGAGCCAACACCAGTGTCAGGTTTGTCTTGGCACGAGGCTGAAGCCGGAAATTCTCGCAGTGACATTGAGCACTACTTCCGGAGAGCAATACAACGTTCATCAATTTTGTGCCCTTGCGGTAAAAGATGCCGTGCGTGTGGCGGCGGGGCTCAAGCTTACCGCAACGGAACTTGATATCGTTACCGAAGTCATGCGGGAGATTCGGGAACGTCTTCATTTTCTTGAGGAGGTAGGGCTAGGTTACCTGAGTCTTAATCGTGAAAGTGGCACGCTATCCGGTGGTGAGGCGCAACGCATTCGTCTTGCCACACAAATTGGCTCTGGTCTTGCAGGGGTGCTTTATGTGCTTGATGAGCCAAGTATAGGCCTGCATCAGCGCGATAACGATCGGCTGATTGGCACTCTTAAGCGTCTGCGTGATCTTGGAAATACAGTCATCGTCGTGGAGCATGATGAAGATACTATTCGCGCAGCCGATTATATTCTGGATCTGGGACCGGGAGCGGGGCCGAGGGGAGGGCACATAGTCGCGCAGGGTACGCTGGATGAAGTGATGAGCATGGAAGCGTCTCTCACGGCACAGTATCTTTCCGGCGCTGCGAAAATTCCCATTCCGCGGGTAAGAGTAACGCCGCGTAAGTCGAAAGAAAAAGGTGCGGCGGACGGAGATGGATGGCTTACGGTGCAAAAGGCTGCGGAAAATAATCTCGATAATGTTACGGCCGCATTTCCCATTGGTTGCCTGACTTGTGTGTCCGGAGTTTCGGGAAGCGGGAAGTCCACGCTCGTGAATGACATTCTACAGCGCAGCATGTTTCGGCATCTTTATCGTTCAA
Source organism: Chthoniobacterales bacterium (assembly GCA_039935735.1). GTDB lineage: Bacteria > Verrucomicrobiota > Verrucomicrobiia > Chthoniobacterales > JBDTJR01 > JBDTJR01. The sequence continues at coordinate 2,069 of JBDTJR010000166.1, forward strand.
AGGAAAAACCGGGTGTGCATAAGGCCATTGCAGGAATGAACCAGATCGATAAAGCGATTGTGATCGATCAGGATCCCATCGGGCGAACGCCACGCTCGAATCCAGCAACCTACACGGGAGCACTCAGTCCCATACGCGATCTCTTCAGTCAGCTTCCATCCGCACGCATTCGGGGATATGACGCAGGACGTTTTTCCTTCAATGTAAAAGGTGGTCGGTGCGAGCATTGTGAGGGCGACGGATTTCTAAAGATCGATATGCACTTTTTGGCAGATGTTTACGTGGAATGTGAAATTTGCCATGGCAAGCGCTACAATCGCGAAACGCTTGAAATTACCTATAAAGGTAAAAATATTGCGGATATTCTTGCGATGACCGTCGATGAAGCGGCACGATTTTTTCGCAATATCCCTGCGATTGCGGATAAGTTGACGACACTCCAGGATGTAGGTCTTGGATATGTTCATCTTGGACAGTCAGCGACGACGCTCTCTGGAGGCGAAGCCCAGCGTATCAAGCTGGCTGCGGAACTGGCCAAGCGATCCACAGGGCGCACACTTTACATTCTGGACGAGCCGACCACGGGGCTTCATCTTGCGGATATCCACACCTTGCTGGATGTTCTCATGAAATTGCGAAACTCTGGAAATACTCTGGTCGTCATTGAGCATAATCTGCATGTGCTCAAATGTGCCGACTGGTTGATCGACCTTGGACCCGGAGGAGGCTCGGAAGGTGGAAAAATTATTGCGGAAGGAACACCGGAAGAAGTCGCAGCGAACGCGAAGAGTGTTACCGGACATTATTTGAAAGAGGTAATGAAACGGTGAAAAAAATATTTTTAATTTTTATTCTTACCACATTCGGGATTTCCTCATTTGCCAGTTTATATGAGGAGGCTACCGATGCGTTAAATGAAGGCGTGTATTCCGTTGCGGTTTACAAGTTGGAAAAATATTTGGCGACAAAACCGCCGGAAGTGCAGGCGAGGAAAGCCAAGATAGCACTGGCTCAGGCACTTCTTTCCAATGGAGAGGCAGTGAAAGCTATTTCCATCCTTCGCGATAATTCTCTTTCGAAAGATCCTGCGTGTCAGGTGCTACTAGCGGAAGCCCTTGGCAAAACAGGAGACCTGGAGGGAGCCTTGAAAATTTACGAATTGCTGGAGAGCACAGCTACTGGTCGCGAAAAAGAAGAAGCCTGTCTGGGAGCGGCTACAATATTAAAGGCTTTGAATGATCCTGAGGATGCGCTTAAGGCTCTTCATTTCGAGTTTCAAATCCCTGAAATTCATAACCGAGCGGTAATTTTGGCGGCAGAAATTCATTTTTCAAAATCTGACTTTAAATCGGTAAATACAGATTTAAAGCTTCTGAAAAATCCCAGCGATAGCGAGAGTTTGGCTGCTGAGCTTCTCGCTGCACGACTGGCGTATAAGGACGGAAACGCTATTGAATATGAGCGTTTATATAAGGAAGTGATCAAAAAAGGCAGGCACACCGATCCTCGTTTGGCCGTGATGGCACTTACTGAACTTGCGAATATATATGCAGATACTTCACACCTATCCGCAGCTGAAGATGTGCTTGAAAAGTTTATTCAGGCCAATCCCACGAATACGGATCTTCTGCATATTTTTTTAAAACTCGATGAAATCTATTTTAAGGAGGAAGACAATGCGACTCCCGAAGTGAGAAAGTGGGCGTTGGAAAAAGATACTGAACGTGGTGCCTTGTCGCAATACTTCGCGGGGCTTCTTGAACTGCATCAGCAGCGCCCCGATCAAGCGCAGGAATATCTGGAGACTTTTATCCGCGACCACCCCTCACATATTCTCATCCCTGACGCTTATCTGCGTCTCGGAAGAATTGCGATGGATAATGGCCATTTTTTACGAGCTTCGGAATATTTTAAAAATGGACTGAAGGTTGCTAGAAGTTCTCATGTGGAAGCCGAATTGTGGTTTGCGCTCGCCGATGCCCATATGGGACACCGTTCTTATGCAGAGGCGGAAAAAGCCTACCTAAAGGCGGCGAACCAGGCGGATTTTACCGATGCAGCACGCTATAATGCCGGGATTGCAAGAATCAAACAGGGTTTACCGGATAGTCCGAATGCCGAAGGAAATATAGGGGCTAGCGACACATTGAGACTGATGCGTGCTCTTGAATTGGCGCGGTTAAGAAGTCCCGCTGCAAAGACGGAAATCGAAACGCTGACTCATGTCGAAAATAAGCTTGTTTCTGAGTCCGCGATCATTGCTCTCGCGGAGTTGAATTTTTTGGAAAAGAATCCTGACCAGGCGAAAAAGGAAATACAGCGGATTGCCAATGAAGGAGGGAGCGATGTCGCAAAGGAAAAAGCAGATTACCTCAGTGTTTTTCTAAACGATGAAAATGACGGTGCAGGCGGGCATTCCGTACGCGAAAAAGCGGAGCAATTTTTAAAGCTCTACCCACACTCCGAGTTTGCATTGCTCGTTCGTATGAAGCTAGGGGAAGCTTGTTTCAGGCAGGGGAATTATGCTGCTGCGAAATTGAGTTTTCTTGAGGTCGCCGGTGCAAGTACGGATGACGCTTTGTCAGATCAAGCGCTCTTTTTGGCGGCCCAGTGCGAAGCCAACAGTATGGATGCAGATTCTATGGCAGAGGCAATGAAACACTTCGAAGAAGTTGCGACAGGAGGGCATTTCTTCGCGCTCCGGGCGAGGCTTGAGCAGGCGCGTGTTAAAAATGCCATGCAGCAACCTGCTGAAGCCATCGCGATTCTAGATCAATTGATTACCTCTCATCCTCCGCAGGATATTTGCTTCGAAGCGCTCATTAAAAAGGGTGAACCGATTTACCGTATGGCTGCGAAGGATCCTGCTAATTACAAAAAAGCGGCAGATATTTTTTTCCTTGTTGGAAATGAACCCGGTGTATCGTCTTCCTGGCGCAATCAGGCATTGACAAAGGCGGGGTTCGCATTGGAAAAGACCGGGGACAAAACGGCGGCTCTTGTTGCCTTTTATGATGTGTTGAATGCGCCGCGTGGTGACCAGCCGGAATACTTCTGGTATTACAAGGCGGGTTTTGAGGCGGCCAAATTATTGGAGGCTGATCACTCATGGAAGGAAGCAATTGCGCTTTATGAAAAGATGGCCAAAGCAGAGGGGCCTAGGGCCGACGAGGCAAAACAACGCGTTAATCGTTTGCGTTTGGAAAATTTAATTTGGGAAGAAGATCAACAATGAGCATTACACCGACTGAACATATCAAACTATTTATCCCTGGCCCTGTAGAGGTCTCGGCAAAAACTTATAAGGCCATGTGCCAACCGATGATCGGCCATCGGAGCAATGATTTTAAAAAGCTTTACGAATCTATTCAGCCAAATCTACAGACTGTTTTTGGAACGAAGCAACCTGTCTTCATATCGACTTCTTCTGCATGGGGCGTGATGGAAGGCTCGATTAGGAATCTCGTATCGAAGCGTGTGCTTAACTGCATGTGTGGTGCATTTTCCGACAAGTGGCTCGATGTGAGTAAACGCTGTGGCAAGCAGGCTGAAGGTCTACAGACAGAGTGGGGGCAGCCCATCCTTCCCGAGATGGTGGATCAAAAGCTCGCGACTGGTGAGTTTGATGCGATTACGCTGATTCATAACGAAACCAGTACGGGAGTGCGCAGTCCGCTAAAGGAAATCGCTGCCGTTGTTCGCAAATATCCCAACGTATTGCTTATCGTCGATACCGTTTCCTCTTTCAGCACGGAAGCGATTCCAATGGACGAACTGGGGATCGATGTCCTGCTTACAGGAAGTCAGAAAGCATTGGCGATGCCTCCGGGACTCGCTCTCTTCAGTGCATCGGAGAAGGCATTTGAAAAAGCGGCGACGATGTCGGATCGTGGGTATTATTTCGATTTCCTGGAATTCAAGAAGAACCAGGCAGATCACATGACCCCAAGTACGCCGGTTATTCCCCTTATTTATGCGTTAAAGTCCAAGCTTGAGGATATTTTTGCCGAAGGCCTTGAAAAACGCCATGCCCGCCATGCGCACCTTAATAAGCTGGTTCATGACTGGGTGAAAAAGCAAGGATTCGAGTTTTTTGCCAAAGAGGGCTATCGCTCACTTTCGCTTACCTGCGTAAAGAATAACAGGGAAGTGGATGTCGCGGCATGGATCAAGCGTCTCCGGGAGAAGTATCACTGCGTG
>JBDTJR010000167.1:0-2816 GCA_039935735.1 Chthoniobacterales bacterium
CGAATCCTTCGGCGCACGTCTGACCTTGAAAATGGATGACCCCGCGCTCTATGCAAAAGACGCGGAAGCCATTTTCCAAAGCCTCAAAATAAAACAGGATTTATTAAAGGTAACGTTACGAGGAATCCTGATCGGAGATAAGATTTACGACACCTACCTCCGCATGCATAATCTAAGCACCGTCGATCTCAAGGATGAGCGGTTGCTGGACATCATCCGTCTCGCGCTCGCGATTTTTCACGCCTCTGAGCGATACCTCGAGAAAACAAAAGTCGTCGCCTATTTTGTCGACGATCCCAGCTATATCTCATCCGGCATCTTAAGCCGCATGATGTTTGCGAAAAACGTGCCGACCTACGTCAGCGTGTGGGGAAGCGAATTTTGGTTGTTAAGAAGTCACCCCGCGACATCTCCCGAAGAGCAGTTATGTCCCGTGTCATCGACGGTCCATTCGCACTACATGTATCCGATCTTGTTCTCACGACTGAGCGACGGGGAAAAAGAAGCCGGAATTCTCAAGGGTAGGGAAGCTCTGGAAAAGCGACTTTCCGGCGCACATTGCCCGTTCATCCAGATGCCGAAATCTCCTTACGCAAATGGAGAAAACACCGACGCTCCCGCAGGCCCGATACTGGCGAACCACAACGGACGCCCAAAAATTTTGGTAATGTTGCACGACTTCATCGATTGCCCGCATTCCTACCGACACATGCTTTTCCCGGATTTCAAGGAGTGGATAACCTTCCTGCTCGAAAAAGCCGAAAAGACGCCTTTCAGCTGGTATGTCAAACCACACCCGTTTGCATCGTCCTCCTCACGGAAGGTGATCAATGCGGTGAACAGCCAAATTATAGAAGACCTTAAAAAGCAATTTCCAAAGGTAACCTTTATTCCCGGCACCGCCAACAATCAGCAAATCCTCAAAGAAGGCATCTCGTCGCTCTTTACGGTTCACGGAACTGTCGCGCACGAATTTGCCTACTGCGGAGTCCCCGTGGTAAACGCGGGCGACAACCCGCATTCGGAATATAATTTCAATTTCCACGCCAAAACGATCGAGGAGTACACGCAATTTATTGAGAATGCGGACAAATTGAAAATCGAAATCGACAAAACGAAAATCGAAGAATTCGCCTACATGAATTACTTCTATTTCCAGGAACGTTTTGGCTCGCGCACCAGTCTCGTCGATATCTCTGAATTGACGGATGAAGAAAAAGGCCAGATCACGGTGAATTCCGAAATTTATCCAAAACTCCTCTCCGGCATTACACCCGATAAAGAGCAACACCTTCAGAAATATCTGAAGCGCTATTTTGAAGAGCTTGAAAGCAAACAAAATCGTTAAACTATGAACTTAGAAAACAGAACAATCCTGCTGACCGGTGGAACAGGCTCTTTCGGGCGCTACTTCGTCCGCACCCTATTGGAAAAGAATCCGCCCGCCCGCGTCGTCGTTTATTCGCGCGATGAATTGAAGCAGTACGAAATGGCGCAGGAGTTTCCCGAGTCCCGCTATCCCTGCATGCGGTACTTCATCGGCGATGTGCGCGATCTGCCTCGTCTAACGCACGCGATGGAAGGCATTGACACCGTGATCCACGCCGCCGCACTCAAACAGGTGCCCGTCGCGGAATACAATCCCTTCGAGTGCATTAAGACCAACGTCCTCGGCGCGCAAAACGTCATCGAAGCCGCAATCGCAAACGGCGTGAAAAAAGTCGTCGCATTAAGCACCGATAAAGCCGCCGCGCCGATCAATCTTTACGGTGCGACAAAACTTTGCTCGGACAAACTCTTCGTCGCTGCCAATAACTTCAAGGGAAAGCACGACATCAAATTTTCCGTAGTCCGCTACGGAAATGTCATGGGCAGCCGTGGCAGCGTGATTCCATTTTTCCTCGAGCGTCGCAAAAGCGGTGTGCTACCGATCACCGATGAACGCATGACACGCTTCAACATCACTTTGAAAGAAGGCGTTGATCTTGTGTTGCAAACACTCGAGCAGATGTGGGGAGGGGAGATCTTCGTTCCCAAAATTCCAAGTTATCGTATCCTCGATGTTGCTGAGGCCATCGCTCCCGAATGTCGTCGCGAAATCACCGGCATCAGACCCGGCGAAAAGCTTCACGAAGAAATGATTACCGAAACCGATGGCTTGAATACCATCGAGTTCAAAAATTACTACGTCATCCAGCCTGCAATGCCGCAGTGGAAGACCGAAGATTACTGCAAAGAGCACGGAGGCAAATTGTGCACCCCCGGCTTTAAATACAGCAGTGGAGAAAATACCGACTGGCTCACCGTGGAAACGCTGCGCCAGCTCATTGCCGATCACTGCAGCGGAAAATAATGACAAAACCCGCGTTCATCCCTTACGGAAAACAAAGCATCGACGATGATGACGTCGAGGCAGTCGTCCGTACACTGCGTTCCGATTGGCTGACGACCGGTCCCGCAGTGGAGGAATTTGAACAAGCGCTTGCGCGCCAAACCACGGCCGCGCATTGCGTGAGTTTCGCAAATGGCACCGCAGCCCTGCATGCCGCCATGCACGTGCTCGATCTGCAACCTGGCGATGAAGTCATTGTCCCCGCGATCACATTTGTCGCTTCTGCGAACGCCGCTGTTTACTGCGGCGCGACTCCCGTCTTCGCCGATGTGCTGCCCGATACGCTGCTTCTCGATCCAAAAGATGTGGAGCGCAAAATCACCGCGAAAACACGTTGCATCGTCGCCGTCGATTACGCCGGCCAACCCTGCGATTACGACGCTCTGCACGCCATTGCAAAAAAACATAAGCTCCATCTCGTCGC
>JBDTJR010000168.1:0-28520 GCA_039935735.1 Chthoniobacterales bacterium
ACGGTAAGATCGGATGACGCTCCCGAATTGGTATAACTTCCCGAAGTATAGGGAGCACCTACCTGAGCGGTAGCAACCGTATCAAGAGTAAGATCATTACCCAATGTGAGAGTCAGCGCATTACCAGACGAAGCGGTCAGAAAAACTCCTCCAACGAGTGTTGCACTGCTTGGCGTCGTTACATTCAAGGCTCCCGATGCTGCAGTGATGTACGCATAGTCGTTATTTGTGCCGCTTGTCACAGTCGTGCCGGGCGATGCGTTAGGCGTCCAGTTCGTAGTAGTTGACCAGCTCTGTGGTCCAGAGAGGCTACTATTAAAGTTGTATTGGGTATAGGTCGTAGCCTTTGCTTCCGTGAGTGCAAAAAGAACACTTACGGCAAATGCCAGATACTTAAGAGTATTTTTCATAGGGGATATGGTTCAGGGTAGTCTCCTGTATCCCCAAAATTAAATGTAGGAGCCCCCTAATGCAACGGCCAACAATTGTTAAAAAATCTGATTTTATGGGAGAAAGTCCGATTTTTACTCTGTTGGCTATAAAAATTCACTTAATTCATACTTTATTCGCTAATTTGAACAAAGCGTCTGAATCTTTTTTTTAACCGCAGACCATTCTCTATTTGGCCGCATCTTTTGACGGGTCCGTCGATGCTGCCTTTACTTTAGTCAGCTTAACCACTCCATCTGGAGCGACGAGCGATCCGAAGGTAAATCCCTTTACCGTCGCAGTATCCAACGTCGGCGTGCCACTCAGGTTTCCGCTATAAGTAAATAAGCGACTTTGGATGATTCCTCGACTCCGGTGATAGCCAGTAAGGCGATACAAGAGAACATACAGGCACGAAAGGTAAATAGATTTTTCATGGGAATATGCACATCACACTTGTCTGAAAATAAGATGCGTGGTAGACGGGATGAGCTGCTCCCGTCTCTTTTCAATGGATAAGAATTGTGAAAAACTCCAACCTCCTGTCGAAAAATCCGATTTTTCGCCGTTTGAAGGCTACTCCAAGCCACCTATCGTCGAAATGGATGCTGTCGTTCTTGAAAATGTTTATCATTATTCTCAGGTAGCGGGAAAGCAGCCCGAAGGCCTACAAATCCCTCCCTTCTACGAACGGGTCGAGCTTGTAACCAGCGGTCGGGGTTGGATTAAAAATGGCGACACCTGGAAAGAAGTTACTACCGGAGACTTGATCTGGAATGGGCCGGGAGATGACACTATCGGAAAAAGCGATCTGGAAAATCCCTACCGATGTCTCGCAGTAACCCTGGTGAGTAATAAAAAAAGTGGCCTGGGAATTCCGCGTTTTTCACACTGGCCACAGGCCGAGGAAGTAATGGGATTCACCCGCGAGGTGGTGAAACTATTCCGAAACGGCAAGTGCGAACGCACTGTCCTGCGCAACTATCTCGTAAGCCGTCTATTATTCCGTGTGGAACTGGATCATCACCATCGCCAGATGTCTGTATTACCTGACCCCCTGCGTGCCGCGCTTGAGTGGCTCGAAAAAAACTACAGGCATGCATGCCCCATCAAGGAAGTCGCACTCGTCTCCGGCTGGTCGATAACCCATTTGCATGAGTCCTTTCAGAAGTATCTTCACACCACACCGCACAAGGTATTGATGCACCACCGCCTGCGTGCAGCCTGTGAGAGACTGGTATCCTCCGTACAGCCCATCAAGCAAATCGCGACGGAATGTGGCTTCATAGACGCCTCTGCCCTCACTCATGCTTTCAAGAACTCCGGAATGGGACTTACTCCGAAAACCTACCGTCAGCGCTACATGCATCTGATGGTGAAGTAGTCGCAAACTTTACCAATACTCCTCGAGACTCGTCAGATCTGACACATCCATCCGATAAATCTGGTTATATCCATTTTCGGAAAGATCGGTGAAAATCATGCTCTTGCGATCCGGCGTAAGGAAAGGGTGTGCATGATTTCGCTGATTCTCCTTCACCGGCCCCAGTGTGCGCAGCAGCCTGGTGTTAAATTTCGCGGGATCACGAGGGAAATGCACAGAGCGAATCTCATGCGTACCACTGGCCACTTCGATGAAGGTGAATTCTCCCAAAGGGTCGCTTCCCACATGGATATAGCCTCCCACGGGAAGAAGCACTTCCTCGAAGGAGTCCGTCTCAGGTTGATAGCGACCGATATAAATTTTATGACCGTCTTCACCACGGTGATTCGCTTCGTAAAGAATACCATTCTTCGTAAGCACCTGATGACAGATCTGCGCATTATGCGCGCCTGGAGCGGTATGCGGGCGAAGATTGCGGATATTTTTTCCTGACAAGTCCACGGTCCACATGCCATGGCAACCTTTCGGATGATTAATCAACAAGGTCTGATCATCGAGAAATAGAACATGGTGAAAAAGATAATCTGTTGTGATGACTTCGCGGTAGCTGCCGGTTTTTGTATCAATGACACCCAATGTAATATCACCGCCCAGCTCACGGAACATTTCCAGACTGGTCGATGAAACTCTCATCGCAAATGCCGCATCGCGTTCATCGAGCATCTGATTAAATTTTTTCTCATCCGCATGAATGAACGCAAAGAGGGAGCCGTCGTTGGAAAATGCGGTCTGCCCCATCGGTATGCGTCCCGGAGGAAGCTTTGCTACGAGGCGATTCTCAATCGTCTCAACATGGGTGGCTCGAATTTCGTCATCCTGAAAATAAAACACCTCGTTATGCGCCGTATCGAGCGTACTGAGATGATTATAGATCCCGCGAAGACGCCGCTCGCACCAGATCCCCCACCCTGACCGGGAAGTGCGGCCATCCGTAAGCTGAACGATGGCACCCGACGTAAGGTCTAGACGATACAACTGAACCCATCCCGATCTTTCACTGTGAAAAATCAGATAGCGGCCATCTTTCGTAATCGAGGGCACAAAGTAATACAGCGGATAGCTGGCCCCTTTTGCGCTGGTAAGCTGCGTCAGTTGACGCCCGGTTTCCAGATCTTTCATTTCCTTCCACTCAGCAGGAAATGAAGCTCCGATACCACTTTGCTCACTCATTGTCTGGAAGCAGAACTATGCAGATTTCCGTTTACCCTTACGCACCGGCTGCATATCAGGCCCCCATGGCTCCACTATTTTAACGTTGGAGCCGAGTGCTTTTACGCAGTCCGGAAGATCCATTTTCTTAAGGAAATTGCGAACAACGTTTGCGCATGGCCATTTCAGCAGTAATGCACTGGTCCATTCCTGATAGGAGGTCGGTCCGTTTTTAAGCGTGGTGAATTTGACCTTCGGATGAAGCACTGCAACAAACAACGCAATAAGCGCGCCCTGACCGCGCCCATAGAGATGAATCGACTGCGCTCCCTCAGCAACAAGCAGATCGATCACCGCCAGCACATCATGCACACGGCGTCCGAGATAATTTTCCCGGAACAAATCATGGAAAATATTATACATGTAATCTTTTCCGCAGCTATGCCAGAAGCTGCCTTCTTCATTCGGAAGCGACTCTCCGAGGCCTCGAACATCGATGAGATAAAGGGACTGTTTTTTCCGCAGCGCTTTTGGCAACGGATCTTTTTCCAGATCCTCTTCAAGCGAAGCGTGCGGAATATATAGATGAACTGTTTTCTCAGTGACATCGAGCGTGTGGGCGTGTTTTCCATCCTCGAGTGTCTTTCCAAGAATAACTCGGATGTTCTTTTCCGTCTCCACCGCATAACGCGCAACCTTGGGATTGGTATAAAGCGGGGTCGGACGCAGAATGCGATAGTATGGCGTCCCCTCACGTTTCGGAAGATGAAGGAGCGCTGTTAGCTCACGCTTCAGCGAATCTTTCGAGAGCGACTTACGCTCTTTTGCAAGCCTCGCAGCCTCTTTGCCTGCTAAAGCAAATACAGAATCACTTCCTTCGAGAATGGCATTGCCCGCCTTCGTCGTATTGAGCGTTTCGCTGGTTTCCACCATGAGCTTGAAAGGCTTTGTCGGCTTCGGAACCTTCATGTGTTTGCAGAGAAACGGCACCATCGCGTCCTGTGCATCAGGGTGAAAGCCATGTTCGTTTTCACCCAAAAACGCGCCCACATTTTTCTCCGCTCCGAAGAAGCTGTAAAGACGGCGGACTTCCTCCGCGATCTGCCAGAATCCGCGACGATCAAAAAAGTCATATTTCTGACCGAGAAGAATTACGGGATACGGCGCACGCGCCATGAAGGCATCGCCCATTTCCAAGCCATCAGCCATCATGCCTGGAGGACACTGTTCGGAATCCTGTGGCAATTCGTTTTCGAGATTGTAAAGGAATGGCGTGACGAAACAGCTTGGCGCGGCAGCCTTAAGGCGCGTTTCCAATCCCCAGATCCAGCTTGTCATGGTTCCGCCGCCGGAATTTCCCGTCATCGCAAGCCGGGTGGGATCCACTTCGGGACGTGTGAGCAGATAATCAAGGGCACGAATACCGTCCCATGCACGCCAGGAGCCGAAGTAATCTCCGACGAGTTCAAGCTGCGCCCCCATGACGCAATGCGCCTGCACGCAATTACGCCGAACACCCTCCTTCGTCGTCAAATGAATATGCTGATTACGCTCTCCCTGACTGATCGGATCATAATGCAACACGACAAACCCCTGCTTCACCAGCCGCTGACTCGATGCCTGATAACCATCACCCGCCTTGCCATTCTCAGCATGGCCGCAGGAATTAAGCGCACCTGGGACAGGGTGGCGGATATTATCCGGGACATAAAGGTTCGCCGTGACGAAAAAACCCGGACGACTTTCAAAAATCAATTTTTCAACACGATATCCCTTGCGTTCTATAACACCTGTGAGAATCGGGTTAAGCGGTGTTTTCTTCGGCATGGGACCGAAGGCCTTTGCAAATTTTTCAAAAGCGAAATCGCGGTATTTCTCCGCGTCCTTGCGTGTGCGAATCGACTTGAGTCTTGCCGCTCTGTCCTTGTTCTGAGCCCGTGCGCGCTCAACCCAGTATTCCTGCACCATTTGCTCGTAAGCTGTTCTCATTGTAAACGTATTGTTCCTTGATTGGGATAAATGGATACTGCCATGCTTATCGGCGAAGTGAATTTTTGAAAAATCTCAAAAGTATCCTTGGTTAGTAAGAAGGCGCATTTATTGGCATCATCTGCCTGAGACCTCAATGGAAAAATTTTGTGGAAAAATTAGGTGACGTATCTACATACGGACAATACGGTGTTTAAAAGGGAAAAATAATAAAGTGGAAATCCTGATGGGAAACTGTTACCACACCCTCAAATTATTGATAATCAACAAGCTCGAGTGGCGAAATTGGCAGACGCGCCAGACTTAGGATCTGGTTCCGCAAGGAGTGTGGGTTCAAGTCCCTCCTCGAGCATTATCCTCAAAGTCCGTGCTCATTTCTGTTAATACCGCAAACGGGAACTATCCGGTTCATATCGAATCCGGCCTGCTCGATTCCGCCGGAAAAATCATCGCGGCTGCGATTCCCGCAAAACGCATCGGCGTCATCACGGATGAAAATGTGCATGCGCTCTATGGCAAGAGACTGGAAAAAAGCCTTCGCGATGCCGGTATTACACCGCATGAGATTATTATTCCCGCAGGAGAAAAATCCAAATCCTTCGCCAGCCTTGAGCAAATCTGCGACGCGTTAATTTCTGCGGGGCTTGACCGTTCTTCTGGCGTGATTGCACTGGGCGGTGGCGTGGTAGGCGATGTCGCAGGATTTGCCGCTGCTGTGTATTTTCGGGGAATTCCCCTCGTGCAGATTCCCACCTCCATTGTCGCGCAGGTGGATAGCGCTATCGGTGGAAAAACGGCGATCAATTCGCGCCTTGGGAAAAATCTCATCGGAGCCTTTCACCAGCCCTCGGTAGTCATTGCAGACCCCGCTTTATTGCAAAGCTTGCCGGACCGCGAACGCAATGAAGGATTCGCCGAAATCATTAAGCACTCGATTATCCGTGATGCGGAGATGTTGAACTCCCTGCGCTGCTCATCCCCTACTGAATGGGAAGCACTCATCGCGCGCAATGTGAAAATCAAGGCCGACATCGTATCGGCGGATGTCTTTGAGAAGACCGGTGAACGTGCACTTCTTAATTTCGGCCATACGATTGGTCATGGCATCGAGCAGGCCGCAGGATATGGAAAACTTCTCCACGGCGAAGCAATCAGCATGGGAATTCTCGCAGCATGTCGGTTATCCGAAAAACATGCGGGCTTCTCTTCCAAAGGAACAGCTCAAGTCGTAGAAGCGTTGAAGAGCTTCAATCTTCCCATCCAATTACCAGCGGACATTTCCTCAGAGTCCATTCTTGATGCGCTTAAACGGGATAAAAAATTCTCAGAATGTCAGATCCGTTTTGTACTCACACGTGCGCTGGGCTCGGCATTTGTATCAAGCGATATCACGCAGGTGGATATCGTGGAGGCAATCGCACAGCTTAGAAATTAAGCAGATTGGGCGGCCTCCCTGGCAAGCTGATCCAGAACCGCGCTGATTGTCTGAAGAGAGTTTCCCTCCAGGCGATTGTTCACGAAAATATACGAAGGCTTGCCACTTTTTTTACGGTTTTGCTTTATCAAATCCGCCATTGTTCGACGTCCTTCTTCGTATACGGCTTTGGCTCGACGATAAGGCGCAAATTTTTTCACAGCTTCTTCATAGCCTCTGCCGGGCTTTAAAAGAAAACGTCCCACGGTAAAATCCGTAGTCTTGCTGGCACTCAGCGCTAACTGCTCGGACACAGAAGGCATACGCGTCCAACTGTTATAGACATGAGCGACTCCATGCTTTTTAAGAATTTCAAAATACGCATCCTGGAGAAAATTTCTGTTTCGTATCTCCATGGCATATTGGCAGTCGTTAGGAAGTTCCCCGAGGAAGCGATCCAGTAAGGGAAGAAAATCCCGTCCTCGTTGAAAATCACGACGTGAAAATTGGGTGAAAGAAAAAATCAAGACCCCTATGGAATCCTGAAACGACCGGAGCGGATTTAGAAAATACTTTTTAAATTTTTCCGCATTAAGAAAATCCTCATTCTGCTGCCCTCCTCTTCCTGCATGTCTCGGAAGCTTTGGAAAACTTTTCACCGTAATGTTTTCCGTGACTTTAAATCCGAAGCGAAAAATGGAAGGAACCGCCTCCACCAGTTTCTCAATCTGTCTCTCCTGGGGATAATTATAAAATCCTGCGTCTACACAAACTGTCGAGAAGGTTTCCGCATATTCCCGAAGGCACTCGCGCTCGAAAGCCGCTTTCGAAAATCGCGATCTACGGAGATAGCGTTGCTCATCATAAAGCGTCCCAATCCACCCCGGATACTTCCATGAAGAGGTGCCGATGAAAACACTCTTAGCGGCTTCTGATGAAATGGCGGACGCGAATTGCTCTCTGTTGAAATCCTGGCGTTTAGTTGCAGAGGATGAAGAGTCATCCCCTGCTGAATCCGCATCGAACAATCCGCCCGCCATGCGTTTAGAAAGTGATCAGTCGTTAATCCCCACACCCCATCGCTTGCGAAGGAAATTTTCCCACGGCGAAAAGATAATCTTATCAGCAAGAAGACCAATGAAGACGATGACAATCATCACTGCAATCACCTGATCCATGGCATGAAGGTCGCGTCCGTACTGAAGGAGTTGTCCAAGACCAAAGCCGGTAAGGATGGTGACAAAAATTTCAGCTGCCATGAGCGACCGCCATGCGAAGGCCCAGCCCTGCTTCATCCCACCTACCAGATAAGGCAACGATGCCGGGAATATCACTTTCACCCACGTATGCCAGCCACTGGAACCCATCGTCCGCGCTGCGCGAACGTAGATCGGCGGCATGGTACGCACGCCATTTTCCGTCGCGATCACGATGGACCACAAGCTTCCCATCACTACCACAAAGAGCATGGCCGCTTCAGTCTGGCCAAACCACATCAATGCGAGAGGGACGAAACACACACTTGGAAGCGTCTGGATGCCGAGCGCCAAAACCCCGATCGTATCGTGAAAAATGCGATAACGTGCAGTGAGAAACCCCAACGGCACACCGAAAACAAGTCCAATCAGGTAACCAATAAGAAGACGTCGCATCGTGACTCCCGTGGCGCTTAGAAGACTCCCATCCTTGAATGATTGATACATGTAATCCCAAACACTCATTGGAGATGGTAGCAAAACCGGAGAATACCTCCCCGTTCGTACCAGCAACTCCCAACTCGCTATGAGAATCAGAAAAAATATGAGCGTCGCACCGAATCTTTTCATTCTGCCGCTTCCTTTCCGTTTTCGTTGACGAAACCTTTCAATGCCGTAGTAATTTCAGTCGCATACCCTGCGAGATCGACGCTGTTGATATCCCTCGGACGGGAAAGACCGATGCCAAACTCATTCCGAATACGGCCAGGATTTGGGGAAAACAATAGCACGCGATCTCCAAGACATGCCGCTTCGCGGACGTTGTGTGTCACAAAGATAATCGTCTTCTTGCGCGCTTCCCAAATCTTCTGGATATCTCCGTATAGCTGCTCACGCGTCATGGCATCCAATGCCGCAAAAGGCTCGTCCATTAAAAGAATCGAAGGATTCGGCGCCAGAGCACGAGCAAGTGCCACACGCTGCTTCATTCCTCCGGAAAGCTCATGGACATTGGCTTTTTGAAATCGCTCCAGTCCCACAAGATTCAGATAATACTTGGCCACTTCGAGTCGCTCCTTGCGATTCAATCCGGGTTTAAGATTAAGCCCGAATAAAACATTTCCCATGACATCGAGCCACGGAAACAAAGCCGACTCCTGAAACATCACCATTCTGTCTCGTCCAGATCCCGTTACCGGCTTGCCGCTGGCAATGATGCTACCGCTATCTGGCTTATCAAGACCCGCGATCAAATTGAGAAGCGTTGATTTCCCGCAACCACTCGGCCCCACAAGACAAACAAACTCCCCCTCACCCACTGACAGAGAAACATTATCCAACGCATGGACATGCCCCCCCTTTCCTTCGAATGACTTGCTGACATTCGAGACTTCAATACGTTGCGGCGCTACATTCGCCAGGGCTTGCTCAATATTCACGGGGCAAGTAAATTGCTAAGATTCGCTTGTATTCTCAATAGCCCCGTTTGCCGGGCGCGTTCCTGAAACTTCTCAAAAGGCGCAAGGGAAATAGACGCGTCGGGAATTAATCGGGCCCATGACTGTTTGATAAGTTCTGCTGGCATTTCCCTTCTCATAATAGCGCTCAATTCATCCCGCACTCTGCGTTGCGCCTCTTCGGGATTTGCCTTGATCCATTCCGTCAATTCACAATGCGCCGCGGTGAATTTCTTCACCAGTTCCGGGTTTTCAGCGAGGTATGCAGCACGGGCCACAAGGATCGTTGTCACCGTCTCATTATCCTGATGGAGAATTTTAGCGCCCTTCGTTTCCAGAAGCCGTGTCACCCATGGCTCCACGGTCCATGCACCTGCGATATTTTTTTGCTGAAAAAGAGTAAGGATATCAGGATTTTGCGTTGGAATAATACGAACATCACCACCGGTCAAAGTTACATTAAATTTTTGGCCCATCAACCACGACCTGCATTCGACATCCTGGGTATTCCCCAATTGAGGCGTTGCCAGTATTTTCCCCTTCAACCCCGCAATATCCGTGACCTCCTCGCCAACAACCAACGCCGCCCCTCCCCGCATCGAACCCGCGAGGACACGAACCTCCATCCCATTCGAACGCGCATAGGCATTAATCGCCGGACTGGGGCCTACATAGGTCACATCCAGCGACTTCGCAAAAATGGACTCCATTGCGGACGGCCCTGCATTAAAAATATACCAGTCAATTTTGACCCCTAGACGGGTTTCAAACCACCCCTTGCCTTCCCGGCTCATATTTTTAGCCACCAATGCCTGAGCATGGGTGACATTGGGAAACAAACCGACCCGAATCACGGGTTCTGCCCCCGAAGCATAGCTCGCCATGAGAAGAGAAATAAGGAGGGCTACAAATCGAAGGATGGAATGAGTTCGGATTCGCATAAAAAAGTTAATTTCCGTTCGAGCGGGCATATTGAGGGGATCATACAGGAGGTCAATCGCTAATCGTCAAAAAATCACCAGATTCCTCATTGGCGAAATGCGGATTTTCAAGCACAATAAGCACTTATGTTTACACGAATTGTAATCAGCCTCCTTTTTGCCACCATGGCTACCAGCTGGAGCCAGGTTTCAAACCCGATTTTAAATCCGATTTCCTCGGAGAAACACAAGAGCATTGTTTTTGACGGAAAGGAGTATTTCCTTACAGACACAGGCAGCCATGCCGGAGGAGAGTTTGCCCGTTTTATATTAAAGGGTGAAGATACCGAAAAATATACCACCAAACTGGGCACCCTCCTTTGCGTCAGCGCCATCAGTAACGATCCGATCGAAACCGCAAAATTTGCAAGGGATGAGCTGATTAAAAACCCATCTCTTGTTTTCCAGGAAATTTTAATTAACAAGGCAGCTCCCGCAGCAATTTTCTTTTTCGGTTTCCGTTTTTCCGATGGAGACTATCAACTCAATATTTGGAAATACGAAAAACGCATGTATGGCATCTTTTGCGATCAGGTGATGATCGCCGCTCCCAAAAGCGTCCAGACGCCTGGCGCCTTCAAATCCTGGGCCTATGGACTAAAGCTCGATATGGTCAATAAACTGACCAATGCCCATTGGCCACCGAGCTCCAACCAATCCTTTATTGAATGAGCGCATCCGTTCTTGTCCGCGTACCGGCCAGCACTGCGAATCTCGGGCCCGGCTTCGATTGCATGGGAATCGCCCTGCGGATTTATAATTCCGTTCGGGTGACAAAATCCCGCACAGGAAATGCAAGCCCCATGGCATTGGAAGCCGCAAAGGCATTTTTCAAGACGTCCAAAGTCCGACCATTTTCTTTCTCATGGGAAATTACCGGAGATGTTCCCCAATCCCGAGGACTAGGCAGCAGCGTGACGCTCCGCCTTGGAATATTGCACGGCCTCAATGCCCTTTCGGGCGGTTCACTGGATCGGGAAGCCCTTTATCGATTGTGCAGCGAGTTGGAAGGACATCCGGACAATGCAGCCCCTGCAGCTTACGGCGGTTTTACCACCAGCCGGAAGGATTTCACCTTTCTCCGCGCCGCCGTATCCGAAAAGCTTTCCTTTATTCTGTTGATTCCTCCTTTTGAAATCTCCACCCCGGCAGCGCGCAAAATTCTTCCCAAAACGGTTACGTTTAAGGAAGCCGTCGCGAATACGGGAAATGCGGCGTTTATTGCGGCCGCATTTTTTAGCGGACAATACAAATTGCTGCATGAAGCATTTGAAGACCACCTTCACCAGCCCTACCGGAAAAAGCTTCTTCCCTCGCTGGATAAAATTATCGCCGCAGGAACAAAAGCCGGTGCGCTCGGCGGATGGCTAAGCGGATCAGGCTCGACCGTGGCCTGTCTCGCTACCGCAAATGCCCGAAAAATCGCAACTGCCATGCAGCACGCTTCAAAAATTCCCGACACCTGTGTCCTGATCGTAAAGGCCGACAATGGCGGCACAAAAATAATGAAAGGAGCCTAGTCCTACCACCCCATGCGCCGCTGGCTTGAAGGGCTCGAGCAATTTGCAATTGATGTCATTCTGGAACGTCGTTATGGCCGACGCGCAGAATTACTCCGGTGGATTCTGCTTATTTTTTCCGGCGTGTATTGCTTCATCGTACAGTGTCGCCTCAAATTATATCGCGACCGCTATTTTCACCAGAGAGCGCTCGGTTGTCCCGTGATCAGCGTGGGAAACTTAACCGTAGGCGGCACCGGAAAGACCCCTGTCGTGGAAATGCTGGCTCGCGAGCTTCTCAAGGGCGGAAGGAAGGTTGCCATTCTTACCCGGGGTTATAAAAGCGTCGCCAAGCCATTGACCTCTCGTATCATTGATAAAATTTTTCGCAATAAAGGCGTCTTTCTTCCCCGTATCGTATCTGACGGCCAATCGTTGCTTCTCGATTCACGCAGGGCGGGCGATGAGCCTTTCATGCTCGCGAATAATCTCAAAGGTGTGCCGGTGCTGGTGGATAAGGATCGCGCCAAAAGCGGTCTTTTTGCGATCCAGCATTTCGGGGCGGATACATTGCTTCTCGACGATGGCCTCCAATATCTGCGCCTCCAGCACCGCATCGATATCGTCCTGATCGATTGCCAATCCCCATTCGGAAATGAATATCTCCTGCCCCGTGGCACACTGCGCGAGCCTTGCCATAATCTTCAGCGCGCAAATTATATTTTTATTACGAAAAGCACCACCACCGGAAATGCCGCGCTGATCGAGCGTATCCGCACTTATAATAAAACGGCGGAGATCATCGAATGCGCACACCGTTCAAAATATCTGCGCAATATTGTAACCGGCGAAATACATCCTCTGGAATTTCTACAGGGGAAAACCATCGCCTCGATATGTGGTATCGCAGTTCCGGAAAGTTTCGAGAATGCTCTGCGCCACCTGGGAGCGGAAATCGAAATTGCAAAGTCCTATACGGATCACCATCGTTTCTCGAACAAGGAAATCGAAAACTTCATTCGCCGCTGTGGACGACGCAATATCCCTGCCATACTCACTACCGAGAAAGACGCTGTCCGTTTTCCCCGCATCATCGAGCCCGAAGTGCCCATTTACTTTTTACGCGTGGAAATCGAGATTCTTTCCGGCCACACCAGTTGGGAACGTCTCTTGACGCAGGTCTGCAATCCCGATGCGCTTCTAAAGTCTCCCGCCCACGACCGCTGCTTCCTCCCCGGAAGATTAATATCTGCCTAACCCAGATCGTCGGTAATTTCGAGATACGTCCGCGATACCACCTTGTGTGTTGCGAGATCAAAGTCCTCAATGCGCATTTGCTTGAGCATCCACCGTCCTTTTAATTTCTGCGTGGAAATGACTTCAAAACGTTTCAGCAAATTTCCCTGCGGGTCATATCCCTCCATTCGCATCAACATGCCGCTTTCCTGATCAATCCATACGCGAGCCTTGGAATATTGGGACTGACGATCCGGCGATGGAATATCCAGTTTCCACGCCTTTCGCAAAGCGATCGTATCCTCGCCCGCAAGAACGGGGTCCGGCCAATTCAAAAACCTCAGCGAGATATCCCCGTAGGTAACTCCCGTATTCCGGATTTTCTGGGCAAGTTTCGCTCCCGTGACCGATGTCGTCACTCCGTTTGCTTTCTCCATGAGCGAGGGAGGCTTTTCCTTGAAGTTAAGAATCAGGCTCTGCTCGGGATCGTGAAATTGATATTCGGCCGTGTTTTTTTGCAGGATCAGATCAAACGGAATCTTTATGCCCTCTATACGAAGTCGCCCCTTTAGATGTGTCGGCTCTATTGCCTGATTTAGGCTCGCGCGTGCCAGAATCTGCCTCGCGGTCTGATCAGCAGAGGCCGCCAAAGGAGCGGCCAGTAAAAACAAACCAAAAAAACAGGTGAAAACTTGGCCGTATCGGTGTTTCATCAAGCACTCAAGGTGTCTTTAACGAATCAATGGATCAATCTCTTCTTTTGATTATCAACAGGGAATGGACAAATTCCTTTCTTGATCGCGTCATGGCGATCTCCTCCAGCCTGCATTTCTGGATGCCGCTTCTGGTTCTTATCGGGATTCTCGTGCTTATCTTCGGCGGGTTTCGCGGCCGGACATTTCTGCTTACGTTCGCGCTCTGCATTCTCGTGGTCGATGGCCTTTGCGTAAACTTCGGCAAAAGGATATTCCCCCGCCCTCGCCCGCCGGAAGTTCTTACTGAAATCAGAGAGGTTGATTTAGTCGGTAAAAAACCCGCATTTATCGCGGGCTTTCTGCCGCTTAAAATCGAATACTCCGCACCCGGAGTCATCGCCACCGGAGGCCGATCTTTTCCTTCCGGTCATACGGCAAATAATTTTGCGATCGCTATGCTCCTTTTTGTTTTTTACCGCCGGTGGGGATGGCTGTATTTTATACCCGCCACTATTGTCGCATATTCCCGTATCTATGTGGGGGCGCATTGGCCGAGTGACGTTCTGGTCTCTGCCTTCCTCGGCAGTGCGGTTAGCCTTCTCATTATAATTACACTACAGGCCTTTTGGAAAAATTTCGGCAAACGATTCCTACCTTCGCTGTACAGCGCACATCCTCATTTAATTTCTCCATGAAGCCGGAAAAGTTTTTTTTGGGACTGCTTGTAATATTGACGGCTTTGCGAATTACTATTTGCGCGCATGTCGAGCTTCGTCCTCATGAAGCTTACTGGTATCTTTGCAGCACTCACCCCGCATGGGCTTACTACGATATACCCGGCGGGCTTTCTGCCATAACACGGTTTTCTACCGCAGTTTTTGGCATCTCCCCTTTTGGCCTGCGCATCCTCATGCCTCTTTTCGCATTCGTCACCTCGATATGCGTGCTTCTCATTTCCAAAAAACATCTTACCGGGTGGCTGGCGGTTTTGCCTGCCGCTGCAATGAATCTCATCCCCGTTTTTAATCGTGAAACGATAACCCTTGGATGGGAAATGCCCGCTCTTACGATGGTGACTATTGCTCTGGCAAGCGCATGGACAGCACTCGAAAAAGAACGCAACGACTTCGGGTGGTGGTTACTGGCAGGTTTAGCCGCTACTGCAGCAGTTTTGATTCATGTTTCGATGATCTTTGTAATGGCATCGATTCTTACAGCATTACTTTCCGTGCGAAAATTTCGCCATAAAGCTTACGATCATCTTGAAAGCCTTTCTGCGTTGATTCGATTTTCGAAAAAGACCCTTGGACCTTTGCCTTTTTCGCTGCGGGTATTGATGCCCTTTTTCATCGCATTGGTATTCTTCTGCTTATTTTTAATCTGCAAAAGATATCTAGGGCATGGAATTTCCATTTTTTATGCCTTTTACCATATGATAGTAAGCCATGGAGCGAAAATATCTATTTTTGCCGTAGCGATTCTTACCGTGTTATTTTGCATTCGGAAATTTCGCCGTAAAGTTCTCACCAATGGGCTTTATATTTTCCTGTTGTGCCCCGCAATCGCCGCCGTTTCTCTCATCTGGTGGAATTACCGAAATGACTGGTTATGGCTCGCCTCAGGCACTGTACAATCTGCAACGGATTTTTCGTTGGCTTCCTTCAGTGAAGTTTGTTTTTCCGCGCTATTGGAATTGACTCCCCTGTTTTTTGCCATCGCTCTGGTTCTTTTCTACTATCTGATTATTCAAATGCGGGATCACGTCAGGCCGCGGCTTCTTGGAATGTTTATCCTCTCTCCCTTACTGCTCTGGCTTTATCTCGCATTACTCGGCATCTCGCATCCCGTGTTATTAATTTTGCCGCTGGTAATTCTATTCATTTTCGCAGCGGATCTTTTAAAGAAAAAACATCCCGTATGGCTTTCTCCTGTTCTTCAAATCTCCCTCATCGTGGCTGCATTGACATCTGCATGGAGTATAAAATCCTCATCCGAGCCATGGGCAGCCATTGCAGCGGAATTCCAACAAACCAGAGACTTGGCAGATAGCTCTGCTGCTCCGCTTTTTTTAATCGCTCAGGATGCGGATAAAGCTTCGATACTTTCCTACCACCTCGCACGAAATGAAGAGACTCTGTATCACTTTCCGCCCGTTTTTGTCAGAGAGTCTCAGGGCATAGAAAGTCAATTTTCCCTCTGGCCGCGATACGAGCAATTTGTGGATGCGGATAAAGCACCTGATGAATTTTTCACAGAAGTAAAAGCGACTAACCCCTATATGGGAAAATCAGCGCTTTATTTCACGGATGAGGCGGAACTACCGCAAACAATTCAAGGCGCTTTCCAAAGTGTAAAGCTCTTGAAGACTCTCACCCTTCCTCTTCAATCCGGCGGTACTCATAGCTTTCATATTTATCTGTGCGAAAATTATCAAACGATGCCTCTGTAGAAACGCTTTCGCTCGTCATTCCGCTTTATAACGAAGCGGAGAATCTGCCCATCCTCCAGGATCAGATCGAGCAAGCTTTAGAAGGCTATGACTACGCAGTAATTTTTGTCGATGATGGCTCCACGGATTCCTCTGCAAAATCCATTCGGCACACTGCGCGCACGGAAATAATCCGTTTCGAATCCAATGCAGGGCAAAGCGCCGCCATGGTAGCAGGAATGCAAAAGGCGAAAGGCGATATCATTATTTTTCTGGATGCCGACTTACAAAATGATCCTGCGGATATCCCTCTACTGGTGGAGGAAATTCAAAAAGGCGCCGATCTTGTCTGTGGATACCGAAAATATCGACAAGATACCTTTGTGAAGCGTCTTACAGGAAAAATTGCCAATACCTTTCGAAGAGCATTAACGGGCGATGAAATCCGGGATTCCGGGTGCACTCTTAAAGCGATGCGAAAGAGCTGCCGCCATGCACTTCCTCTCTTTCGCGGAATGCACCGTTTTATCCCTGCTCTCATCAAGGCTCATGGCTATCGCATCGCGGAAATCTCCGTTAATCATCGCCCACGAAAATTTGGAAAAAGCAAATATGGACTCTACAATCGCGCCTTCCATGTTATCACCGATTTGTTCGGTGTTTTTTGGCTTACTTCGCGACGGCTCGATTACAAAATAATCTCCGACGCTACTTATGCGCCGGTTGTTGAGGCATGCGATCCCAAAAATAACGCTTCAATACGACCTTGATCGTTGCCGTCAACGGCACTGCAAGAAGCGCACCGAGCAATCCACCGAGCATGAGACTCCACGCAAGGACCGAAATAATTACCGTCAGCGGATGCAAGCCGACAGACCCTCCCACAATACGAGGCGAGATAAAAAACCCGTCGATTTTATAGACGAGGAGAAAAATAAATGTAACCCAGGCCGGATGCGCCCAATCTCCAAACTGGAATATCGTAATCAACACCGTCGGAATCCAGACGATGAATACACCCGCATAGGGAATCAGTCCGAGAACTCCCACCGCAAGACCCATCAGCACTGCGAAATCCACCCCTACGATTAAAAGCGCAATCGTAAGAATAGCACCATCAATCATGCTTACGAGAAGCTGCCCACGGAAAAAACTAATGAGGTAGTGATTAATCTCATCCAACAGGGATACCACTTCCCGTTTCAGCGGTGAATTATGAAGCGGGACGTAATCGCTCCACCTGCTTGAAATATTCGAGCCCTCCGCGAGGAAGAAGAACAGGAATACCGGTATAAGAACAATACCGACAAAAAACTCCAATACCCCAAATACCCGGTTCACCCCCTGATAAAGAAAATTATTTACGACAAAGTTCCAGATCCCACCCGCGACATCAGGCATTTTCGCCTCTAACCATCTCACTGCATCCTGAACCATCTTGGTTGTATAAGCGGTCACCGGATCAGCCGTCTCGTTAGACTGACTCATAAACCGATGAATTAGCGGCATGTCCGGAATGCTTCGTGACCAATCCAGAGTTTTTGACATCAATTGTTGCGTTCGTATGGAGTATTCCGGCAACTGTTGCGTAAATTGATGAATTTGACGATATCCCGCCGGGACCACCCACACGAGAATCAAAGCAATAACCGCCACCAGCGCACAAAAAACCATTAATACGCTCCATATGCGATGTATTTTACGACGACACAGAAACTGGACGACAGGCTCCAGAAGGTAAGCCATAATTCCCGCAATCGCTATCGGGACGATAAGCGGCTTTAAAATGCCGATCGCCTTTACGGCCCCCCACCCGATCAAAATCACGACCCCTACCAGCGCAACCATTGCGAGGGCGGTGATTGCCGCCCAGCATATTTTTTTCTGGAAGCTCGTCGGATACATTACGTGGTTAATGACTGGTTAATGCTCAATGTTCTCTTATGGGAAGACAAAAATGCGCCCCTGTAAGGGAAGTTTAGACGTATCAGTGCTGAATTACGAACCCGTTGCAGGCTCGGATTCCCGGATTTTTAAAGTAATCCTCTTCATCCGGGCTTCATCCGAAGGACTCCACGTCATGACCTGTGCATCATCCTTAAAGGCATTATGCACCAGTCTGCGATCATAGGAATTCAGTGGTTCGGTTTGCATGGGTTGACTGCTGTTGACAACCGCCACTGCCAGTTGCTTGACCCGCTGGATCAGGGCATCATCCCGCATCATGCGATAGTGCTCCACATCGACCACCACTCTCGGGGTCTGCCGGTCTTTTGTCTGAAGGATACGGTTAACGAGAAACTGGAGGTCCTCCAGGGTTTCGCCACGTCTCCCGATCATCAGATCGGCGTCATGGGTAAAAATCTGAAGGATTGAAATACCTTCCTTTTGCTGTTCCTCAATATCGAACGCAAAGCCTAGATATCCGAGGATGTCGTCAAGAATCTCGCGGGGGGTCATAGTTTTCGCTGTTTACGTTTCTTTTTTTCCTCAAGCGCCAGCTTTTTTACGACATCGCTTTTTTTCTGAAGCGTTGGCATTGCCTGATTTCGCGTGAGGTAGAGTTGAACTATAGAAAAAATATTTTGCGTTGTCCAATAAAGTGAGAGGCCCGATGCATAGTTATAGGAAAAGGCGATATAGATCACCGGCATGAAAAATACAAAGCGCTGCTGGGTGGCATCCCCGGTTTTCGGGGTGAGCAGCATCTGGCCGAGCATTGATGCCGCCATTACCAGAGGCAATACATTGATGGGAAAGCCGTAAATGTGAAAAACAGTATCCGGCTGCGAAAGATCCCTTACCCAAAGGAAAGAGCTGTTTCGCAACTCAATGGCAGTACCAAGCATCCCGTAAAATCCGAAAAAGATGGGTATTTGAATCAGCATGGGCAAACAGCCCCCCAGCGGATTCACGTTATATTCCCGATAAAGCTTCATCAGCTCTTCGTTCATCTTTGTCGGATCGTCCTTATATTTTGCGCGGAGCTCCGTCATCTTTGGCGAAAGTAGAGACATCCTTCGCATCGATTGCGTCGCCTTGTTCTGCGGATACCACAGGACACTCTTGATACACAATGTCAGCAGGATGATCGACCATGCGTAACTTCCCAAAACGCTGTAAAACTTATTCATCGCCCACAGCAGAAAAATACTAACAGGCTTGAAAAAGCCGAACTTCATGATTTCCTGCTGCTTCTCGCCCAATTTTTCCAAAATGGAATAATCCTTCGGCCCCGAATAAATCGTGAATTTGCGAACCGCCGTCTCCCCCGCTGCCAACCGGATCGGAGAAAATCCCAGTCCACCCTCCATGCCATACACAGGCTTGGTGTTTTTCATGTGGGCCACGAAACGCTTTGCCCATACCGAGGTTCCGTCCGCCTGAGCGGAATTAATGATGGTGCAGAAATACTGACTACTCACTGATGCCCATGCGATTTTTTCATGAGTGATCGTATAGAGACTTTTTTCAACGCTTGTTTGATATCCGATAAGAGGAATGGACTTCGCGGAAAACCAGTTTACATCGATATCCGTCATGCTCTTCTTATCCTCCAGCCAGTCGAAGCGTGTGTAGGTGGAAAGATCCAGGTCGTGGATCGGCGCTGCTCTACCCGCACTTACAAAAAATGCTGGAAAAGTCACTTCCGACGAACCGGTATTTTTGAAAGTCAGTTCATAAGCAAGCAGGTATTGCTCCCCACTCTCTGGCAAATGAAATCGTTTGGTGATTTGGATTCCGTCTTTTGTAGTGGTTTGAAAAACAACCTCTGCGCTCTGTGCATCAGAATGCATCTCAAATCCCTTAAGCGGTTCATCGGTACCGAAGCCCAGCGTACCGATCGGCAATGCCTCCTTCTCATTTAAGGTAACATTTTCCCCATTCTCGCCTTTATGCCGATAGAGATGAATTTGTTCGATTCCTCCCGTATCGTTTTGGAAAACGTATTCGGCCGAGCTCGTAAAAAGTTTGTCCTCACTGGCTACTATTGACGTTGTGGAGGAAATTGCCGCAGCCGGCGCAGAGGCAGGTGAAGATGCTACAGTAGCCGTGGGAGTCGGGCTGGGCGCCTGTGCTACAACAGCTTCTGGAGGCGGTTTATAATAAGTGGAAACATACCAGTACCACCCTATAATCCCGAGAACTGATAACGTGATGGCTACCCATGCTTTGCGATCCATAAATTCTTATATTCTTTTTGTTTGATAGGCGGCATCCGCCAGGGTTCTTGCAGGAACAGGATCAAATCCACATCCGCCCCATGGATGACACCGAAAAACTCTTTTTATTCCCAGCCCCATTCCTTTAAAGACCCCATGTTCTTGAATGGCCGTCTCCACATACTGCGAACATGTGGGTTCATACCGGCAACCACAACCTGGACCTGTAATGCTGTGAAGAAGCGGAGAAACAATCGTCCGGTAACAGGAAATCAAAAAACAAAGCAGAGCCTTCATTTCGCGCTTCTTAAAATATTCAATTGTCGCGTCAGCTTCAGCCATTCTTCCAAAAGCTCTTCGTGATTTGCCTTGGCAGCAGCAGCACGCGGAATAACGACCATCCACACTCCCTCACTCAGACCTTGCCGGTTAATCCGACAAATCTCGCGAAACCTTCTTCGAAGGCGGCTTCTTGTCACCGCCGAACCCAGTCGACGGGAAGTGATGATACCGATGCGAGTCGCTTCTTTTGTCCCCGTCCTGAAAACGGCAAGCCGCATCATGCGGCCTGTTTTGTCGCTTCCTTCTCGGCGAACCTGCTCAAATTCAATCCGTTTACGCAACCGCGCAGTGGAAGGAAAAGCGAGCGGCCTGCCGGGCGCATTCACCGATTAATGACTTCCGCCAGCTCCTTCGTGGCGGGCATAATGCACTTCCACTCCTTTGGGAAGCAGCCGCTTGCGTCCTCTTTGACGGCGGCGGTTCAAAATAGCCCGGCCCCCTTTGGTTTTCATACGTGCGCGAAAGCCGTGTTGGCGTTTACGCGTCCTTTTTGATCGTTGCAGTGTGCGCTTCATTTTAAATCCGAATCAGTTGAACCGGTTATAGTGGACGAAAGGGCAAGCCCTTGTCAAAAGATTATCGCCACAGATTTCCGGAAGAACTCTTTTTGTCTAAAAATACGAGATTCCGTCCTTTACTACTCTGTTAACCCAGGAAAGCGACTTCTTACTCCCGACGAAGTTTTTCCTGGTTAGCCTCTGAATTATTAATCACATCCATAATGCGTTGACCTGGAATGATTTTATTCGTGACGTAATCCAAATTGCCGTCCTTGCCGATAATGGCAATTCCAGCGCCCTTGGAAATATCATAAAGATAGCCTACATTCGGGCCATCACTGGCAATGATGAATGGCACATTTGAGCGAATTCTTGTAGATTCCTCCGTAAAAGCCGCAATGAAAAGAGCCCCCATCGCGGAAAGACGTTCATAGCGTTCCTGAACAGCTCCTACCTGCGCGCGGAAATGCCAGTCTTTCGCATTTGGTGCTATGAGAATGACAATCGGCTTGCCCTTGAAATTTTTGGTCGATTGCGTTTTTCCAGAAGCGTCCACCCAGGTAAAATCCGGAGCGACACGCACCGGACTCGCATGGACACATGACAGCGAAAAAAGTCCAAAAAATAATATACCAGTAATGTATCTCATACCTTCATGATATCCGCTTCCTTGGTCTCAAGGTGTTTGTCGATGGAAGCGGAATATTTATCGGTAAGGGTCTGAACTTCCTTTTCCGTCGTGTGTAATTCGTCCTCGGCGATTTTGCCATCCTTCTCAAGTTTTTTAATGCCGTCCATCGCGGTACGGCGAGCGCCGCGCACGCGCACGCGGGTATCCTCCGCAATTTGCTTGATCGATTTCGCAAGATCTTTGCGGCGCTCTTCAGAAAGCTCAGGGATCGGGAGTCGGATAATTTTACCATCACTGATCGGAGTAATTCCCAGACGGGATTCCTTCAATCCGCGCTCGATATCCTTGGTCACCGTGGCATCGAAAGGCTGAATCACGATAAGACGGGACTCAGGAGTGGAAATAAGCGCAAGTTGCTTAAGCTTCATGTTTGAGCCATAAGCTTCAATATCGATATTTTCGACAAGAGCCGGGGAAGCCTTCCCCGTTCGGATCGTTGCAAATTCATGCATGAGATAATCGAGCGCCTTCTCCATGCTCTCTTCGGCTTCAAAAAGTGTTTCTTCAATACTCATAGTGTGATGGGGGTTTAAGCTTTTTCGGTAACCATGGTGCCAACAGGCATTCCTGCTACAGCGCGTCGGATATTCGTCGGATCGGTCATACTGAAAACCATAATCGGCATCCGGTTATCCATACACAAACTGAACGCCGTGGAATCCATGACCTGCAATCGTTTGCTCAACGCTTCGCTATAGGTAATCGTATCGTAGCGCTTCGCATTGGGGTTTTTCATGGGGTCGGAATCATAGATTCCATCCACTTTCGTCGCTTTTAAAATAAGCTGCGCGTTGATTTCATTCGCGCGCAATGCCGCAGTCGTATCCGTGGAGAAAAACGGGTTTCCCGTGCCCGCCACAAAAATCACCACATGCCCGCTCTCAAGGTGACGAATGGCACGGCGAAGAATAAAGGGCTCTGCGACATTGTTCATCTCAATGGCCGTTTGGACGCGTGTCGTTACGTCAATCGCTTCAAGGGCGCTCATCATGGCCAGTCCATTGATCACCGTAGCGAGCATGCCCATATAGTCAGCGGTCGTGCGGTTCATCCCACGGGTGCTGGCGGCCTGACCTCTCCAGATATTCCCTCCCCCGACGACGACTGCAATCTCCACTCCCATGTCACGAACGGCTTTGATCTCTTCGGCAATCCGGGTGACGATTTGTGGAGAGATGTTGTCATCGCTCCCATGTTCACGTAGTGCCTCGCCGCTTAATTTTAAAACGACACGGCGATACTTTGGTTGTGCAGAACCTTCAGGCATGACGTGAGATAAAACCGAATGCCGCTACAGAAGAAAAGGTAAATATTACGTCCCTTTTCAGCGGCATTGTATTCCCACCCGAAGAGTATTGCCCCGGACAAATTCTTCGGTGGTCATTAGCCTCCGGCCCTCAGGCTGTAGCGAACGCACTAAAATCCCCTCGGTCGCTGCGGCAATGACAATTCCTTCCGGCACACATTCCAGCACCATACCGGGCTCTATCGCTCTCGGAATTGAGACCACAGAGGCCGAAAACACCTTCACCGTATGGTAGCCATCTTCCCCTACAGGAATATCCGTATAGGCCCCCGGCCATGGCTGATAGGCTCGAATACGGTGTTCGATCACCTCCGCTGGCAGGTTCCACTCAATTTTCGCATCTTCACGTTTTATTTTGGGGGCATAAGACGCGAGTGCTCCATCCTGAGGGATTCGGGGTGCACGGTTTTTTGTCAATTCGTCCAGGGCCTTTAGGAGGACTTCAGGAGCATCGCTGGCAAGTTTATCATGTAATGTCGCCGCCGTGTCTTCCTTTGAAATCGTCAGGTGCGCCTGAAGTAAAACGTCTCCCGTATCGAGCCCCTCATCCATATACATGACAGAAATGCCGGTTTCGCGATCTCCATTGGCTATGGCTGCCTGGATTGGCGATGCCCCGCGATATTTTGGCAGGAGGGAGACGTGAAGGTTCAGACAGCCATACCTCGGAAGTTCAAGAATTTCCTTCGGAAGGATTTGCCCATAGGCCACGACAATCCCGATATCGGGTTGGAAGTTACGGATTTGCGCAAGTACCGACGACGTTTTGATTTTCTCCGGCTGGAACACGGGAATATGATAGTGCACGGCCTCCGTCTTGATCGCAGGAGCACGCAATTCCCGAGATCGTCCTGCAGGACGATCCGGCTGCGTAATCAGCCCCACCAGTTGATGATTGGTCGCTTCCGCGAGTGCGTGAAAGGAAGGGATACCGATCTCGCCCGTTCCGAAAAAGAAAACTTTCATGGATTTTCGCTCATTACAGCAAAGAATGCCCCGTAGAAGTCCGCCGTGCCTCCGTCGCACCGGCAGTCACTTCGCGTTGGCCTACCGAGGAGGCACAGCCCGTACACCGATAATCATAAATCTCTTTACCGGGCAAAATGAGAAGTAAACACTCCCGCACCGGCATCGCCTTACCGCATTTTTGACAATAAAGAGACGATGCCCGAAGAGATTCAAACTGCCTCTCCATTCAAGAACTCCTAGGGTTTTTTACCGAGATCCTTTCGATCTTCGATAATGCACTTCAGAATTTTACTCAGAACGATTACTGGCGGCTCCATAGCGTCAATATTCACCACTTGATCCGCTCCGTAATAACTCAAAAGCGGCTTGGATTCCTCCTCATAGGTTTCTAATCGACGCCGAATTACCCCCTCGTTTGCGTCATCAAGTCGATTATCCTTTAGAGCGCGCCTTTTCAAGCGGCTCACAAGCTGATCTCGATCCGGGCAGGACAAATGAAAAACCTTCCGCACGGTAATGATATTCTGCATCAGTTTCCCTTGCTCCACATTCCGGGGAATCCCGTCCAATACCAGATAATCGATATCCGGCTTGAACTCATGGGCGTCCACGCTCTGCTCGATACGAAGGCGCCATAATTCCACCGTGATTTCATCCGGCACTAATTCTCCCTTGCTCGAGTATTCGAGAAAGGCCTTTCCCAATGGAGTTCGTGTATCCAGAGAGCGAAACACATCGCCACAGGCACAATGAAAAAATTGAGGTAGCGTTCCAATGGTGACGCCTTGTGTCCCCTTGCCGCTCCCCGGCGCTCCGAAAAAAAGGTAGGTGTTGTACTTAACCATATATGTGTGGCACGAACAATCGTGTCTGCTCTTTTACATGGATTTATAAAAAACGCAATCTGCTTTGATTTCCAGCGTTGCGTTGACTTTGAAGTGGATTAAA
The DNA here is from genome assembly GCA_039935735.1 of Chthoniobacterales bacterium. Taxonomy (GTDB): domain Bacteria; phylum Verrucomicrobiota; class Verrucomicrobiia; order Chthoniobacterales; family JBDTJR01; genus JBDTJR01. The sequence continues at coordinate 24,836 of JBDTJR010000168.1, forward strand.
TTACTTTCATCGTAACTCTCTAGACATTCTGTGGCACTTAATGATGATTATGTAGTCGAATTATTGCTCGAGATGGGAATCGTTACCCATTCTCAAGTAGAAGAGGCACGGGCCATTAGCCATGAGCACGCTCATAGCGTCATTGAGGCGCTTATCGCCACTCAGGTCATCACCCATGAAGATGTTGCCCGAACTCTCGCTTCCAATGCCGGAATGGAGTTTGTCGACCTTTCCAAAATTACTATTTCCATCGAGGCAGCCGACGCTCTGGATGCCGAAACGGCACGCCGCTACCGCGCTGTTCCCATCGAACTACGGGAGGATGCCATCGTCATCGCCATCAGCGATCCCACAAATTTTGAAACATTCGACAGTCTCAACTTCCTTCTCAAACGTCATGTAGAGTTCGTATGCGCAACGGATGAACAAATCGCAAAAATCCTGACTATAAGTTACGGAATGAAAGAAGGCTCTACGGAGCATGACGGAGAAGCGATTGAGACCAATGAAGGGGAAGCTACGGAAAGCGATGCCCCGATCATTAAAATGGTCTCATCCCTGCTACTCGAAGCTTACAAGGCTCGCGCAAGCGATATTCATCTGGAACCACTGGAGAAAAAATTCCGCGTGCGATTCCGGGTGGATGGCATGCTCCAGGAAATGCAGAGCCCTCCTAAAAAACTTCAGACCGCCATTGTCAGCCGCATAAAAATCATGACTGGCTCGATGAGTATCGCGGAAAAACGTATTCCTCAGGATGGCCGTATTCAGGTAAAAGCCGGAAATAAATCGATCGATCTTCGTGTATCCACCATTCCGACAAATCACGGGGAAAGCGTGGTAATGCGTATTCTCGATAAGTCCTCCCTGACCCTCGGACTGCCGGAACTGGGATTCTTGAGTGATGACCAGGAAACTTTTGAAAATCTTATCCGCCTGCCAGATGGCATCATTCTCGTCACCGGGCCTACCGGTTCGGGAAAGACGACCACACTTTACGCCTGCCTCAATTATATGAATAAGCCCGACCGTAAAATTATTACGGTCGAAGACCCGGTAGAATATCAGATGTCCGGAATCAATCAGGTTCAGGTAAATTCCGAAATCGGCATGACCTTTCCCGCCGCCCTGCGCTCCATTCTTCGTCAAGCACCGAATATCATCATGATTGGTGAAATTCGAGATCTTGAAACTGCCAGTATTGCGATCAATGCAAGTCTCACTGGTCACCTTGTTTTATCCACCCTGCATACCAATGATGCCCCGAACGCCGTCGCTCGCCTTGTCGATATCGGCGTGAAGCCTTTTCTGGTTTCCAGCTCTGTTCGTGCGGTGATGGCCCAGCGCCTTGTACGTCGCCTTTGTTCAAACTGTAAGGAACCCACCCATCTCTCAGAATATGAAACGCGTACCTTGCGACTGGATCCCAATCAACTAGCTCAAGCCTCACCCATGCGTCCCGTCGGCTGCGATGCCTGCCGTGGAAAAGGGTATAAGGGGCGAATGGGTATCTTTGAAGTTTTTGTCGTGGATGATGAAGTCCGCCGCATGGTCAACGAAAGTGCTTCGACGGTAGAGCTTCGCTATCGTGCTCGTGAATTGGGAATGCGCACCCTTCGGGAAGATGGTGTGCGTAAAGTCCTTGCCGGAATGACTACTGCCGAGGAAGTCATTACCACCACCATGACCGACGCAAATTAGCATGAATGCCAAACAGGTAGCTGATCTTTTTCTTGAACAGGGTGTCATTACCGCCGACCAGGCGGAAAATGTCATTCAGGAAGCAAACACTTTGGGGCACTCGCCGGAGCAAATCATGGTTGATGCCGGCATGGTTACTTATGACGCCTTTTACCAGACGATTGCGCATGCCCTTGGAGTCGAAGTTGTGGATCTTTCGGATTTTGCACCAAGTCCGGAATTGATACACCTCATCCCGGCAGGTCTTGCGAAGCTTCACTCCGCATTCCCTATCGCCGCATCGGAGAATATAATCACCGTCGCGCTTGCAAATCCCCTGGTGACACAAACGCTCGAGGATTTGCGCTTTGCCCTCGGTAGGGAAATTCATCTCGTCATCGCACCGCGAACCAGGGTCGAGGAACTCATTCGCGCACACTATGGCGCCGACATTTCGTCGATGGACGAAATTCTTTCGCAGATCGAGGCTCAGGATCTTCAGTTGGCCGAGAAAGAGGACCAACTCAACCTTCAGAATATTCAAGCCGAGGCAAATGCCGCACCGATTATCCGATTTGTGGATCTGATTTTGCATCAGGCCATTCAGGCGCGCGCAAGTGATATTCATTTCGAGCCTTTCGAACTTGAATTTAAAATCCGCTACCGTGTTGACGGTGCATTGTATGAGATGGATCCCCCTCCCCGCCACCTTGCCCTCTCCGTTATTTCCCGTATCAAGGTCATGGCGAATCTGAATATTGCGGAGCGCCGTCTTCCTCAGGATGGCCGTATTCAACGGGTCATTGCAGGTCACCCTGTCGATCTTCGTGTCTCTACACTCCCTACTCAATTCGGCGAAAGTGTCGTGCTACGCGTGCTTGATCGTTCCAATGTGACGCTGGATCTGGAAACACTCGGGATGCCCGATTACATTTTCGACTACATCATCGAATCCATCGAAAAGCCGAATGGCATCTTCATCGTGACTGGCCCCACGGGTTCCGGAAAAACCACCACGCTTTACTCCTGCCTGCGTAAAATAAATACCATCGATTCCAAGCTACTCACCGCGGAAGACCCTGTGGAATATGACATCGACGGCATTATTCAGGTCCCAGTCAATGAAGCGATTGGCCTGACCTTTGCCAAAGTGCTGCGCGCCTTTTTGCGTCAAGATCCCGACCGCATCATGGTGGGAGAAACACGCGATATTGAAACCGCGCAAATCGCCATCCAGGCATCGCTGACGGGTCACCTTGTTTTCACGACGCTTCACACCAACGATTCCACGGGTGCCATCACGCGTCTTATTGATATGGGTGTGGAGCCATTTCTGATTTCCGCATCCCTCGAAGGAATTCTCGCCCAGCGTCTTATCCGCAAAATTTGTACAAATTGCCGCACACCTTACGAGCCCAGCGAAACCATGCTGGAGCAACTCGGCCTATCTCCTCACGATATTGGCGACAAGGAGTTCTACTACGGAAAAGGTTGCGATGCCTGCAATCATACCGGTTATCGCGGTAGAAAAGGCATCTATGAATTACTCAAAATTTCCGACCCTCTCCGGGAAATGATCAATCAGCGCACTCCCGGCGTGGTACTGAAACAAAAAGCCATCGAGCTGGGAATGACCACACTGCGCGAGGACGGCCTGCGTAGCATTTACGATGGCGATACCACGATCGAAGAGGTCATCAAATATACTTAGAACATCCGACTAGGGCTTCTTTGCGCGCTCTTTGCTAAAGCGTTCCGCATAAATCAGCGAACCCGTCAACGCATCCACCGCACGATCGAGCTGCACATCATTCACGGAATTCATGACTTGTTCCTTATGCGGAGAGGTAGCTTCTTTTCTCCAGGCATCCTGCAACTCAATTCCCTGCTGGTAGGTCATTGGCACGCGGATATTCGGACTTACGCCGTGCTCGTGGATCAGTTGCCGTGCTGGCGTGAAATACCGTGCCGTAGTCAACCGTATCGCGGACCCGTCAGGAAGCGA
>JBDTJR010000169.1:0-6208 GCA_039935735.1 Chthoniobacterales bacterium
GACGGGAATGTAAGCCGCTACTTCAGCTATTCCTATGAACCGTTTCGCGAGGCCATGGTAAAAGAGTACGCGGCCAATTTGCAGCACTACAAAGATAATACGGACATCGAACAATTCCGTATTGCGGATGAAGACAATGGGCGCATGGATTACAGCGATGCTGCCAAAGAACGCTTTCATAAATGGCTCCAGGCGAAATTTGTAACCATCGACAAGCTCAATGAACCGTGGGGCACTAAGTACGCAAGCTTCGATGAAATTCAGTTTCCGCATAAGCCCGAGGACGGTATTGCGGCATGGTTCGCCATGCGGGAGTTCGAAGGTCTCGAATTTGTCACTCTCATGGCTGGAAAAGCAGAAGCGATCAGTAAGATGGGCGGCGTAAAGCCGCATACGGCGTATGGACAGGCTTCCGTACTCGGCATGATGGCGCCAGCCTTTACAACAATTGGGCCACTCGATTACGAAGATATGCTCAATGTCGGGTTTAAAGGCCAGCCTACCTTTTCGTGGGATTCCTACAGCACCGAAGATTACTTCGTCGGCAGCGATCTGGACTTCATCAGTAGCATTGCTCCGGAAAAACTCATCTCCAATGCAGAATGGGATGTACACACGACAGATCCCCGTATGGCAGCCCGCACTTACTGGGATATGGTGAGCAAGGGTATTCGCGGCATTGCCACTTACCAGATGCAGGATAATCCGATCCATTGGGGCTATCCCTTCTGGGCCCTGCAGAATGTCGATTTCACTCCGGCTCCAAAACTGGCGGCTCTTGCGCAGGCGAACCACGAGATTCACCATCTGGAGCCGCTGTTGACCTCATCCAGACCGCAGTTTTTTACAAAGCCCATCGCGCTTTATTACAGCCGTATGGACTTATCACTGCCGCAGCAGCTCCTTGATGGCTACGGTTGCCAGCTCGACAGCCCTTACCGGGTTTACGGCATTCTTCGCGGTATGGGGTATGTGGTGCGCTGGATTACACCTAAGCAAATTGAAGCCGGTCAACTCAAGGACGTGGGCGCCGTCTTCATGGTCGACGTCAAATATGTGCCTCAGGGTGCGGCGAAAAAACTCGCTGACTGGGTCCATGATGGCGGTGCGATTATTGGCGATCAATACCCCGGTATCTTTGATGAATATGGCCGGCCGCAAAATACCATTGCGCAGATGTTTGGCGTTAAAGCGAAAAAGAATTCCGAAGTCGCCGCAAAAAGCGTGAAAGACGCAACCCTCGCTCTTCAGGAAACTACCACGACGCTTTACGGCGTGGAACCAAGCGTACTTCGTGCATTGAATACCGGAAAAGACATCAGCAAGACCGTTGATGAAATGTATGAGCAGTGGGATGCCACACATCCCATCGCGCTGGAATTGGGCAGATGGCATCTTTCCGGTTACGGCTATACCAGCATGGAGTGTACCTCCGGCAGTGTGATTGGGATGGCTGCCGGTGGTCCCGGCGTCGCCGCAGTTGTCGTAAACGATTATGGCAAGGGGCATACGCTCTATCTCTCGTTGATGATGGGAACGATGTATGATGCGGGTCCGATCCGTTATGAGTGGGACAGCGCACGCGAAGGCGATGCCGTCTCCCGTATCTTCGGCGCATTTCTGAGGTTTTCCGGTGTGCCGGCTTATTCAAAGGTCGACATGCCAACACCCGCCGCATTAAAAATGCGTGTGGAAACGCCGCTGGTGGATCCTGTCAAAAAGAACGTTCTTGTGGGGATGATCAGCACCAACGATCTGCCGCTCGCCCCCTTCCCGTTGAGTTTGGCATGGCCGAGTAAGGCACCGAAACCAAAGTTACTATTGGCGGCCATAGGAGACTCAGAGCGTCTCGAAGAGGTAAAATATGAGATCAAAAACGGCAAAATGGAATTAACCATGCCCGGTTTTGCAACGCATGCCATGCTTCTGGGCCTTAACGACAGTGTGCCTCTTATCTCGACGCAGATCGAAGGCGTGCCTCGCAAGGTGGCGAACATTCCCGAGGTGAACCCCGGAAACAAGGTTACCGTCAAGGCAAGTGTATGGAATCCTTCTCCGCGCAAATTGCCAGCCGGCGAAGTAAAAATCTATGGCGGCCCCGGTTGGTTCTCCAATGTGGCGAGCATCAAAGTGGAAGCGATCGAGCCTTACTCAAAGAGCAAGGAATTCACTTTCCAAGTGGCGCCTCCCGCAATCTGCAGCGCGCGCACCCTTCGTCCCATCACGCTGAAGTATCAGGCGGGTAAGATCAATTCCACGCCAGCCACAGAAATGGTCTGGTGGAGTAATCCTCAGCCAAATAACGCAGCGAAACCCGCTAACGCGGTTTCAAAAAACTAATATCAATAAAGGCGCGCCGCTCTCCTATCCTGAAAAAACAGGAAAACGGTAACCTGTACCAATAAAACGCTATCAGGTAATTCGTTGCTTCATTCGGATTCCGGGAAAATGAGATATCATAATATGAAAAAAAATAGATCTTTGAAATTAACGACGGCCTTATTTTGCCTTTTTGGATTGAGTGCTCAAATAGGCCATGCAACTGCCTGGCGTGTGGAAGCAGAGGCGACAGGCGAAGGAACCATTGAAAACAAACCGCCGGAAGGTCCTGAACCGTTAAGCTGGAAAATTGAACAGATGGCAGACGCCAGTGGCGCGGCGATTCTCGGCGGGAGTGCAAGAGGAGAGACGCATCCGATTCCGATTCGTATTCCTGCGGCGGGAACTTACCGCATCTGGGTTCGCCACCTACAAACTCCAAACAAACCTTCAGGCTTTTTCACGCTTTTTCGCGACGATACCGGACAGGCAATTAAAATGGAACGCATTGATTGGGATCCCCCCTTGCTCAATGAGCATCCCTATGCCGTTCAGCCTCTCAAGGCAGCACCTGATGCCAAACCCGTGCTGGCGTGGACTTCTTTTGACGTCACTTTTGAGCGTCCCATGGATGCTACCGTTTCATTTGGACCAACGGGAGGAAAAGGAACGGGTAAAGTGGGTATTGATTGCGTGGCAATCTCCAACGACCTCACCTTTGATCCGCAGAAAGGCGATCTGACAAAACTTCCCATCGAAGCAGGACTGGCCCCTCTTCCCGCTGTGACCCCACCACAGGGAATGAAACCCATCCTGCCTGTTACGCTTCATAGTACGTTTTTTGCAGGTGTGCCGGATATGAAGGATCAGTTTGCTCTGACCTTCATTAATAATAACAGTGTTTATAAGGATGATCCTCTAAGCCTTCAGCTGGGTGCCAATCACGACTCGAGTTGGCTCAATGTCTCCTCCAAATATGGAATCCGTGTATTGGCGGATCCCCATACGGGCGCTACAACACCTGAACTTTATAAGAATACGCCTGCGCCCACCGGACGCTTTGTAAATACGGACGGCTCTATCAGCCGTAGTTTCAGCTATTCCTATGAACCCTTTCGCAAAGCTTTGATCGAACAGTTTGCCCAGGGTCTGGATGCGGCTAAAGACAATGACGGAATCAGCTCTTTCAGCATTTCCAACGAAGATGTTGGCAGAATGGATTACAGTGATGCGGCAAAAGAGCGGTTTCATAAATTCCTCTCCGCGCAGTTTGGCACGATCGACAAGCTCAATACTCCCTGGGGTACCAACTATACAAGCTTTGATGAAGTTCCGCTTCCCCATAAACCCGAAGACAGCATTGCCGCGTGGTTTGCTTTCCGGAAATTCAGCGGAATGGAACTGGTCAGCCTTATCGCAGAAAAAGCAAAACTCGTCAGCGAACGCGATCCAAAGCATCGGCCTTCGAATGGACAATCCTCCACTCTCAGCATTGTTTCACCGACCTTTACCTCTTCCGGGCCGCTTGATTTTGAAGACCTGATAAGCACCGGGTTTGAAAAGTCGCCCTATTTTGGCTGGGATTCCTACAGCACAGAGGATTCCTTCATCGGCAGTGATCTGGATTTTATATTGAGCATTGCCAAGGATAAGTCGGTGACAAACAGCGAATGGGACGTGCACACGCATGACCCCCGCATTGCCAGCCGTTCCTATTGGGCAATGGTCGGCAAGGGAATCAAGGGAATCTCCACCTACCAGATGCAGGATAATCCCGTCCATTGGGGATATCCATTCTGGGCGATGTTGAATATTGACTTTACCCCGAGTCCAAAAATGGCAGCTATCGCCCAGGCGAACCATGAGATTCACCACCTTGAGCCCCTGCTTATGGGAGCCAAGCCGCAACACTTTTCCAAACCGATCGCGCTTTACTATAGCCGCATGGATCTCTCGCTTCCACAGACACTCCTGGATCTTTACGGAACACAGATCGACAGCCCCTATCGGGTTTATGGAATTCTGCGGGGCATGGGATATCCCGTACGCTGGATAACCCCTCGCCAGATCGAAGCGGGCGAGCTTAAGGATGTAGGGGCGCTGGCATTGATCGATGTCAAATATGTGCCGCAGGCCGCCGCTCAGAAAGTTGCGGATTGGGTTCACCAGGGCGGATGTGTTATCGGCGACCAATGGCCGGGCATCTTTGATGAATATGGTCGTCCGCAAAATACCATTGCCCAAATGTTTGGAGTTCGTGCAAAGAGTAACTCCGAAGTGGCAACCAAAACGCCGAGCGTGAAGGATGCAAAAATGGCACTTCAGGAAACCAGCACCACACTTTATGGCGTGGAGCCAAGCGTGCTCCGGGCGTTGAATACCGGAAAAGACATCAGTAAATCCGTGGATGAAATGTACGAACAATGGGATGCAACACACCCCATTGCCAAAGAGCTGGGAAGATGGCACCTCTCCGGATATGGCTATACCAGTGTGGAATGCACGGCTGGCAGTGTCCTGGGAATGGCCGCAGGAGGTCCCGGGGTCGCCGCATTGGTCGTCAATGATTATGGCAAGGGTCATACACTTTACAGCGCCCTCATGCTGGGAACCTGCTATGATGCGGGCCCCATCCGTTATGAATGGGATAGTGCGCGCGAAGGCACGGCGCTTTCACGCATTCTGGGTGCTTATCTGCGTTTCTCCGGTGTGCCGGCTTATTCTTCCGTGGTTATGCCTGCGCCGATGGCATTGAAAATGCGCGTGGAAACCCCACTTGTGGATAAGAATAAAAATGTCGTCATCGGAATTATCAGCACTAATGACAGTGCGCTTTCTCCATTTTCCATGAGCCTGATGTGGCCAAACTCCGCGCCGCAACCCAAACTTCTTCTGGCCGCAATTGGCGGATCGGAGCAATTGCAAAAGGTGCCTTTTGAAATAAAGGGCGGCAAGATGACACTTACGATGCCTGGGTTTGATAATCATGCTACCTTGCTCGCTCTCACCAATAGTGTCCCGCTTATCTCCATGCAGATCGAAGGTGTGCCCCGGGCTGTATCTGACCTGCTTGAAGTAACTCCCGGGAGCAAGCTCACCGTTAAGGCAACCGTATGGAATCCGTCTCCACATAAACTCCCGGCGGGCGCAGTGACATTATATGGCGCGCCGGGCTGGTTCAGCAGCGAGAACAAAATTCAAATCGATGCAATTGAGCCGTATTCAAGCAGTAAGCAAATCAGCTTCGAGGTAATGCCTCCTGCAATCTGCAGTAGCCGCACACTGCGTCCGATTACTCTGAAATATCAGGCAGACAAGATTCTCTCGACTCCTGCAACTGAAATGGTCTGGTGGAGCAATCCCCAGCCTGATAACACGGCAAAACCAGCAAGCGCGGTTTCAAAAAATTAAAAACTTTAAAGACGGTATCATCTCTCCTGTTTTTCAAAATAGGAGAGATGCGGGAACTTATCGTTTCGCAACGCAGTTAATAAACTGCGCGGCCACCGCTGAGATCGAAGGTAAACCCCGTAGTGAAGCTATTGGCGGGTGAAATGATAAATTCCGCCGTGGCGGCAAATTCATCGAGGGTGCCGCAACGCTTCATGGGAATTTTATCGGTCATATATTTGACCTGAGTTTCCGGTAGCGCAGCGACCAGCTCCGTAAAAATAACGGCAGGTGCCAATGCATTCACGGTAATTCCTGTTTCGGCATATTCCTTGCCCATCGACTTTGTCATTCCGATCACGGCAGCTTTGGAGGCGGAGTAGGCGACCATTCCGGCATTGCCTTCCTTGCCCGCGATGGAAGCGATATTCAGGATGCGTCCGTAATTCGACTTCAGCATGTGAGGCAATACGGCCTGGCACATGAGAAGAGTGCCGCG
>JBDTJR010000170.1:0-3163 GCA_039935735.1 Chthoniobacterales bacterium
CGCACGAAGCGTGTCGCGTTCTTCTGCAGGTAACTTCTGCTGGGATGTCCCCTTTTGCAAGTGGGCAGGCTGAGTTTCCATAAAAAGCTCATCCACCGGCAGACGGGATTTTTCGGGGAAGATTCCCAGGTCGATCCCCAGCTTGATCACCGAAAGCAAATTAAGCGCCTCCTTGGAGGTCATGGCATGGGCGTAATTGAGGATACCAAACGCCCGCCCGATCTGGTCAAGCAGGGTCACGGCCTTGCGCTGAAGCAGAAGCTGCCGCGCATTTTGCTCATGCTCGATCACCTGTAAAATCACCTTATTGAGGCGGTCGATGCTCTCCTCCTCGGATTCTCCGAGCGTCGTCTGGTTGGAAACTTGGAAAATGTTCCCCATGGCCTCCGTTCCTTCGCCGTAAAGTCCGCGCACGGCAAGGCCGATCTTGTTCACGGAATTGATGATCTTGTTGATCTGCTCGCTGATTACCAAACCCGGTAGATGAAGCATCGCGGAGGCGCGCATTCCCGTGCCCACATTTGTCGGGCAGGCTGTCAAATAACCGAGATCGAAGTGAAACGCGTAATCGAGTTTGGATTCCAATTCTGTATCCGCCTTGTCGACGATTTTGTAGGTATCTTCGAGCTGAAGACCGGGCTGCAAAGCCTGCATGCGGAGGTGGTCTTCCTCATTCACCATGATGCTCAGGGTCTGAGGACGATTCATCACCACGGCACTTCCTGCACCGCGTGCCGCGTGCTCACGACTAATGAGGTGTCGCTCTACCAGCACCTGTTTTTCGAGCACCGTAAGATCCTGAAGATATTCGGAAAAACGGTCTTTCATTTCTGGCAGCGATTCCACCGCCTGTTTGAGCGTTTCAAGAATCTGCAACCTCTCGGCTTTCTTTGCCCAACCGGGAAAAGGCTGACCGCTTAAATTTCGAGCAAGTCGCACGCGGCTACTAACGACGATTTGGTCATGAGGCCCTTTATTGCAAAGCCAGTCGCCCGCATTATCAATGATTCCCTTGAGTTTCATTCGTCGGTATCTGTCTCCAGCTTTTTGATTTCGTCGCGGAGTTGCGCCGCCTTTTCATAATGCTCCTCGGTCACCGCAGTATCCAGATTGGTACGTAGCACTTTCAAACGCCCGCCAAGCTGGCGTTCTTTTTTGTACTTCTTCGGAACCTTGCCGAAATGCTGCGTCCCCTTGTGCATGGATTTCAACAGCGAGGAAAGCCCCTCCGCAAAAGTATCGTAACAGGCGCTGCATCCCAGCCGTCCCGTTTTTTTAAAATCCGATTGCGTAAATCCGCATGTCGGACACCGCAAAACCGTTTGCCCTTTTTCCAACTCCTGCGCGGCGCCTAGGCCAAGCAACAGATCAGCGAGCGCAAACCCCGTGGGGTCGGTCACTCCCTTTTCCTTCGAGCAGGCTTCGCAAAGATTTACCTTCTGCATCTTGCCATCGACAATTTGCGTCAGATAGACCGTCGCGTCCTTCGTTTTGCAGACGTCACATAACATTCTATTTATTAATCGGCGTGCCGGTCGTTTGTGTCAAATGTCGGTATTTTTCGATCATCTTGCGGGTGATTTCACCAGGCTTACCATCCCCGATCGGGCGGCTGTCCAGCGTCACGGCAGGAATAATCTCGGCGGCTGTTCCCGTGAGGAAACACTCGTCCGCTGTAAATATATCATAACGCGTCAAATTAGGTTCCAGCAACGTGAGACCCATCTCCTTCGCGAGTTCAAATACCACCGCGCGCGTCACTCCGGCGAGTGCGCCGGAAGAAATCGGAGGCGTGAAAAGCGTGCCATTTTTCGCGAGGAAAACATTATCCCCGGTGCATTCGGCAACATAGCCCTCTTCATTGAGCATGATCCCTTCGCCCGCACCTGCGTGCTGCGCTTCGATCTTTGCCATGATGTTGTTGAGATAGTTCAAGGATTTCACCATCGGGCTCAGCGCACCGTGCGCCATACGCCGTGTCGCGCAGGTCACCAGCGTCAGCCCGTTGCGATACATCTCTTCGGGGTAAAGCTCGATCTTCGAGGCGATGATGATCGCTGTTGCCTTGGGGCATTTCGAAGGGCTTAGGCCAAGATCGCCCACGCCTCGTGTCACCACCAGACGCAGATAGCCGTCCTCAAGCTTATTCTGCCGGATCGTTTCCAGCACCGCAGCGGTCAATTCCGCTTTGTCGATAGGAGGCTGCAGACAGATCGCCCGAGCTGAATCAAACAACCGGTCCATATGCGACTCCAGCCGGAAGACCCGGCCTTTGTAAAAGCGGATTCCCTCAAATACTCCGTCTCCGTAAAGCAGCCCATGATCAAACACGCTGATCTTCGCATTCTCCCGGTCGTAAAACTCACCATCTATATATATTTTCATTCGTTCGTTCTCTGCGTCTCAACCCTACACTATGCGGACTTTTCTAAAGCTGACAAGCCCTCTGATAACTAGAAATATACGAATTGAGATGATTGGAAGGCTTTGTGCCGCCAAAACCCATTTATTAACGGGAAATGACAACTTCCGTCCCTCCAATCAGGAGGATAAACGAACGCGGATTTGTCCGCCAGATTGCCGCTCTTACTACGCGGTCGCTATGGATGCTTCTTTGCGAGAATAGACGAGTGGATTCCAGTCGTCGTTTTCCATGATGTCGCCGATTACCAGGGGTCGGAAATAGGCGTCCGGAAGGACATTCTGCTGCCCGTTGAAAATACTGCCCTCCGGCATGTAGGCGCAGGTCATGGCCATGCGGGTGCCGCGCGTCATGTTTGCACCGGCGCCATGCGCGGTCAGTCCGTTATGGAAACCGCACGAGCCTGCTTTTAGAGGTGCCTTGACAGGGTCCGCATTTTTAAACGTGGGATAAACTTCAAAAAGCGCGCCGAGACTTTGCCCGATCTCCACATTTTTATACGTCGCATCCTTCTGCGAGCCCGGCAAATACCACATGCATCCGTTTTCCAGAGTGGCATCCTCCAGAGCGATCCAGATGGAAAGCGCGTGCGGCGAGTGAAAAGACCAGTAGGGATTATCCAGATGCCATGCGGTGGGATTGCTATATGCCTGCTTGATGAGCGCCTGATCATGCCAGCAGCGGATGCCATCGATTCCCTCCAATTCACAAAGCATTTTTCCCAGTTCGGGATTCAGCATG
>JBDTJR010000171.1:0-6347 GCA_039935735.1 Chthoniobacterales bacterium
CGCGGAGAGATGCGGGAAAAGATTGTAGGCCTGAAAGACGGTGCCGATTTTTTTGCGATATTCGCGTAATTCATCTTCTTTGGTAGGAATCTGGACGCCATTCAGGTGAATCTCGCCGGAGGAAACCAGAGTAAGACCCGCGAGCATTCGTAGCAGGGTGGATTTTCCACCACCGGAAGGGCCGATCAGGCAAAGCACGTGGGGAAATTCGATGGACGCGGAAACATCCTGAATCACCCGGTGCTCTCCGAACTGCTTGTTCACTTTTCGAAGCTCAAGATTCATAGCGGAATTTTTCTTCGAGCCGTTTTGCGAGAAGGGAAATGGGTAAGGTCAGCAGAAGATAACCAATCGCGAGCGGAAGGTAACACTCCATGGTGGTATAGGTGGCATAGCTTGCCTGCTGGGCGTTTAAGGTAAATTCCGCGACGCCGATAATCGACAGGAGCGAGGAGTCTTTGATCAGGGAGGCGAGTTGGCCAGCGAGCGGAGGGAGAATTTGGCGAATGGCCTGTGGCATTACCACGAAGCGGTAGGTCTGCACCGTGGTGAAGCCAATCGCGCGCGCGGATTCCCACTGCGACGCGGGAACGCTCTCGATTCCGGCACGGATCATCTCGGCAATATACGCGCCGGTGAAAAGAGACAGGATCAGCACGCCTGCGACATCGCGATTGTTCAGCCCCAGCGCATTGAACACGCCGTAGTAGAAGAAAAGAATCTGCACGAGCAGCGGAGTGCCGCGAATCAACTCCACATACAGGATCGCGATGCTGCGTAGCGGCAAAAAGCTTGAGCGGCGCGCCAGTGCGGCGAGTGTTCCGAAAAGTACACTGCACACGAGCGACAGCACGCAGAGCAAAATCGAGATCAGCCAGCCGTGAAAAAATGCGGCGTGGTAGGGCCATACAGTTGACCAGCCGGTCAGCGCTTGCGCAAAGACCGCATACGAGCCGAAAGAAATCGCAGCCAGAACCAGCAGAAGATTTAAACACCGCGCCGTGGATGAAGCAGGACGATCCGCAGAATCAAAAAAAACGCGTGCGAACATAATCGGAAATTAGAAAACGAAGGGGATTTTCTGTTCCTCGAAAGAAGTTCTTTGTTCTTTAAGAAATTTATCACCGAGTTTTTCAAAGCCTCCGGTTTCCCGGAAACTTTTAATAAAGGCATTTACCTCCATGCGAAGCGCATCGTCAGATTGGCGCAACCCAACCGACCATTTCTCTATTTGAACCGGTGTAAGGATCGCTTCCGTGGTATCCGGATTCTGATGCCAGTTTTTCCACACGGTCATCTGGTCATATATAAACGCGTCGGCTTTTCCTTGTACAACTTCCGTTACTGCCAGGCCTTCATTATCCACAGAGACCACGCTGGCCTGAATAAAATTATTTTTGGCAAAGATTTCTCCGGTTGTGCCTTTATGCACGACGATTGTTTTGCGTGGCAGATCCAGGTCTTTAGCGGTTTTGGCTACCACCCCTTTGTGCAGGAGGAGTGCCAACCCTGTGGAAAGATAAGGGTCGGAAAATGCAATGGCACGTTTCCGTTCAGGAGTCGCCGATATGGAGGAAATGATAAGATCGATTTTTCGCGTCTTAAGCGAGGGAATGAGGCCGACGAATGGAATGTTTTCGATCACGACTTCACGTTTAAGATAGGCACCAAGGGCATTCGCAAAATCCACGCTGACCCCTTCGGGCTTTCCCTCTTTGTTGATCATCTCAAAAGGAGGACAGGAAAGATCCATCCCCACGACGAGTGGGGCGGTTGAACTCGTATTCCTTTTGCAGCCCGTAAGCGGAAGCAGACAAAAGACGAGGAACCAGACAAGACAAACTAAAGTGCGACGCATCATTTCAAATAGAGAGGGATAACATCAAAGAGTGATAACAAGGAGAAAAGAAGCATTATTCCAATAATGAAGGAGTCTTTTCCGGCGCGGGAGCATCGTGCCATAAATCTTTCCATGCCGCCGCAGAGAGAAGTCCGCGGTGGTGGAAAAAGATCATCTGTGCAAATTGACGGAAGGATTTACTTCCAATCAACATATCGTAGGCCCAGTTTGGCGGCTGAACGCGGGAAAAGAGAATTCGAATAAGGCGCTTGATCGCGAACGACGGAATCGTGGACGCGATAATCTGCTGTGGCAGAGGACCGGCATCGAGAAGGTGATCGGAAATCGTAATCCCGGCCAGCCTTCCGATTTCGACTGCGGAGTGAATACCTCCCGCCGTGAGAGGCGAAACGGTACCGGCGGCATCGCCGAGCAGCAGCACATTGTTATCCGCAAAAGGGCGAAGCGTTCCGCCACAGGGAATCAGGCCACCGCGTTTCGAAACTTCCTTCGCTTTTGAAAAATCGAATAATTTTTTCATCTTCTGCACAAAAGGTTCGAGGCGCGGAGAAAGTCTTTCGTGCGCTGCCAGACCGATTTGATAAAATCCGACACTGGGAACGACCCAGCCGATATAGCCGGGCGCGAGTTCCGCATCGAGAAAGACGTGCAGGACGGAGGGATCGATTCCTTCCACGCCCTCCCATTCGCTTTCAACGCCGACGAGAAACTGGCGGTTTGCCGGTAAACCCATGGCGGCAGCAACGCGGGACTTTGCACCATCGGCACCCACAAGAAATCGGGCGCGAAGGTCCAGATCGGAAAGGCTTAAGCCGTTCGGTTCACGGGTTGCACCGCTAAAACTCACGCCGCAGCGGATTTCCGCACCGGCTTGCTCAGCAAGTGTTGCCTGCCAGCGGAGCACGGCGGCGGTATCGGTTGCCAGGAAGTAGTAACCCGGCGCGTAGAGATCAATGGATTTTAGATTCGGGCCATATAACCGGACGCCGGGGATCTTGAGGGTGTGCTGACGCGGGACGTCGATCATGTCCGCCGCTTCTTTGACAAGAATTCCAGTAGTATGAAGCCGGGAGCCGATGCTCTCCTTGCGTTCCAAAACGACGGTTTTTGTTCCTCTCAGAGCTGCGGCTTGTGCGCATGCCAACCCCGCGAAACCGCCACCGACCACCACCAGATCTGTCGTTTCCATGCGGGCGAAAGCTTACCAAGACCCGCAGACATTGGAAAAGGAAAAGCGCCCAAAGGGAGTGAACCCCCTAGGCTCCAGGGTTCGAGATTTCAAATGAGCACTTGCCCCAGCTTAATTTTTTTCGCGAATCAGAACCCTATGCAGTATCAATTGCTTGGGAGTCTCATATGAAATTTAAGCTTAATTTGTTTTTTTGCGCCGTCGCTCTAGTTTGCTCCGGTTGTGTTTCCTACCACCATCTTTTGCATCCCGGAGTTACCGGAAAGATTGTAGATTTGGAAACCGGCATGCCAATTCCGGGAGCTAAAATCACTTTGTCTCGAGACCCAAAGCTCTACGGGTTTCGACTACATGCAGCCAGCACTACAAGTGGAGAAAATGGAAATTTTAGTATTTCTCCAAAACAAAAATGGGGAACTATCTGTACCGTAGGCCCTGCCGATTCTGTCTTTTATATTTTATCTGTAGAACGAAATGGATATCGAAATTACACCAATAGATTCAATTGTCCATCCGGGCAATTTCCTTCAGGACTCTACAAATTCAATCCTGTTGTCACACTCACTATCGACTGTAAAACAATAAGGTTACATTCGAATAATTAGCGAAAGAACTTCGTGTGGATATCCCGCGCACCATGAAGAACACGCAACAATTCGATTCCATTTTCAATAGGATGATAGAAAATCAAATAATTATCTACGGGAAAGCTGCGAAGATTGGGCGATAGCTCGAGCCGCAATTTGCCAATGTCCGGAGAAGTAGCAATTACGAGCAATTGCTTATCAAACAGCAGCATCATCTCATCTGCGGCATCGGGATTATCCTGAGCGATATAATCCCATATCTCATCATAATCATACCGAGATTGCGTCGTCCGCAGAATACAAGGCATGAGGAGTTACTGGCCTTGATCTGCGAGACGCTTGCGACCATCCCGAATGACAGTTTCAGCATCAAACTCCATAAACTCTCCATGCTTAGCCTGCTCGACGCCAACGGCAATATCGGCACGAAGAGCTTGAAGTTTGGCATCTTCCTGAGCCTTTAGGACATGCAAGCCATTCGCAACAACTTCGCTGACGTTATGAAAAAGACCGGAACTGACCGATTTTTTCACAAACTCAGTCAGCTCATCGGTAAGATTAATGGCCACTTGCGTCATGCTTTTGAGTATACAAGTACCTAGAATTCCGTCAAACGATCAATGCTTCGGAGAGTTTTACAAAAGGGGGGTGAACGCCCCAGGCACCGCCACTCCGTGGTGGAGTTTTTGCAAAACAAAAAAAGAATCGCATTTCTGTTTTATTGAGATGGATTGGCACAAGACTCCAAATGAAAGCGACTCAAATGTTTGCTCAAAGTTATCGAAAATCAATATTCAATACCTGACCCCTTTTTGCTTTTACTTTTATTTTCCGATAGCCCGACAGCTGTCACCTCCGAATCTCGATCGAAGCTGAGAGGATGATTTGCCGGGTTCAGTGGTCGATCATGCTTGTGAGATCGGCGATGTAAACGCGGCGGACGTCTTTGTCCATGCCGTTGAAAACGACGTACCGAAATGTGCGATCCCATGCGGGATGCGGATCGCAACGGAGAGACGAGTGGATGACCTCCGCAGGATTGAGGGCGTTGACGCGCGCAAGATGCGTTTCCTCACCGGTGCGAAGATCGATCCAGCGGAGCGGGACTGTGCCGTCACCATAGGCGACGGGTTCGCGGGGATAGGAGTCGGTGAGAATATGGCGGTCGTCGGGGTGCATGGTGGGATGCCCGGAGCCAGGCAGGGTTTCCGTGCCGGGAATGATTCCCAATCCGGAGCCGTCGGCATTGACCTGGACGAAACGGAGACCGTCGGCGTTTCCGTTGATGGCGAGGTTTTGCGAGATGCGGCGGCCGTCGGGGAACCAGGTGCCGTGATGGCCGTGCTTTTGCCAAAGTTTGGAGCCGGTGGCGCAGCGGAGCGTGGAGAGATCGGCCTCGCCGGTGACCGGATCGATGCGAAGCGTGACCCAGGCGTATTGCACGGCATTAAAGTCTTTCTTGAACATGTCCCAGCCGGCTTCTTCCGCGGCGGAAAACCAGCGGAGACTGAGCATGAGTGCATCTCCCTGGGGATTGAATTTGGAGTGAAAGCCGGCGATTTCGCTGCGGTCGGGATCGACGTTCGGAGTGGAAAGTTCGGCGGAAAGGCGATCGAAGATGGTTTTTGTGGAAATGAGGAGGCGGCTTTTTCCAGTCCGGGTATCTGTGATCCAGAAACCATCGTCCTCCAGGGGTCCGACACGCAGGGGCGGGAGCATGGCTTCCGGGAGACAGACGCCGTAGCCGCATTGTGTTTTGCGCGTGGTGACGAGGTTGGAGGAGATCAGCAGGCGGCCATTGGGCGAAGCGTGATAGACCGTGCCTTCCAGACGCAGGCGCTGGCCGGTGAGCGGATCGAGTTTCCACGCGAAAGGTGTCCAGGTGGACGTGTCCACGTCGTTGAAGAAGAGTTCGTGGTCGCCGCCACCCCAATTCAAGTTTGCTCCGAGCTGAAATTCCCAGCCTCGGGTCTCGGCTACTACAGTTTCGTCGCCGGTCTCCAAATCGATAAGGATAACGTGCGCGACATCGCCGGGGGCGGAAAGGTGATCCTCGAAAGGAAAACGGAGGAGGGCGACGTAGCGGCCGGAGGGACTGATGGGAGAGGTATCGAAGAAACGGTGAGTGCAGCGTCCCTCATGGGGTGTAAGGCACCAGATGGGGACCTGCTGCCGGTCGCTTTCAAAACGAGGAAAATGCCGATCGAAATTTATGGTCATGGATGAGCTTATTATTTTGGTATTCTTTGCATACCTTCGTCGATCAATATACCGCGCATCATCAGCCAGTCCGATATCAAAAAGGGGTCAGGTGGAGAATCTTGAATTTTTGTGACGCCGAATAATGTGCGATACATTGGACGCGCTTTTGATTTATAAGTGTTGAGATATCTTATCGCCCAATAATCGATGTAGTATTGACTGCCACCTTCTGCATATGTATGCGAGAAGCGGGATGCTGGGGTATGAAGGTTCAGGAAAGATGAAATGCACCCAAATCTTGAAGTATTGAAAATAGGAAATCTGATTTCAATTACCGAAAAAAGGGGTCACGCGAAAAAAGAGGTCAGGTATTGAATATTGATTTTCGATTCTTCAAAGAAAATAACAAAAAGGAAGTGGAGCCAGAGGGTTTGAACCCCTTATTACTCTAGCCCGTCTTACAGGGCTGAGTCAGTGCGCTGTCGGGATTATAGCCCAGATACGGCTG
>JBDTJR010000172.1:0-17083 GCA_039935735.1 Chthoniobacterales bacterium
AGATAAAAGGAAGCTTCGTCATGTTCGTGGATAATCCCGTCATCCCCCCAAGTCTGATAGCGCCCCCGTTTATGTCCAACAAGAGCCCAAAAGGGGAGGCCCATTTTACAACGATAATGGGTGCGTGACTTTACGTCTCTGATACCTGCTGCGATATACATAAGGGGAATGGGTTATTTAGAGGAACCTCTGCGTAATATGATAGAAATATACATGTATTTGATGGCTTCCTCCATGGAAATTTTACGACTTAATACTTAAGTTAGCTGGAAGTTAAAACAGTTAATCCCCAACTCCATTTCCCAAACCATGAAAAACTCCTCCAAACTCCCCACTCTGATGACAGCCCTTGCTTTAATGCTCGGAGTCATCGCCACTGATAATCTCCACGCGCAGATCTATGTAACCAATGCACCTGGAGGCGCAGGCGCAGGCTCTATTACAAAATATGATATTAATGGCGGTGGAAGCTCGTCCTTTGGTACAGCGTTAACCCTGCCTTATGATCTCGCGCTTGATGCATCCGGGAACCTCTATGTCGCAGCAAACGGTGATAATAAAGTTTTCAAATATAATTCGAGCGGGGCCTCTCTTGGGCCCAGTAGCGGAGCTTGGATCAACTCACCAGGAGCGGCCCCCTTTGGAATCGCCACATCCGGATCAAATTTATATATCGGAGTGAGTAATATCAATGAGGTGGACCAGTATAGCGCAGTCACCGCAAATACCTTCAATAGTGTATGGCTGAATAACAATCATGGTGGTGGAACAAGCGGCACGGTGGGCTATCCCGACGGCCTTGCAATCGATACGGCAGGAAATGTCTATGTCGCGAACTACACCCTCGGCACGATCGGTAAATGGACTCCTGGGTCCAGCACCTACAATGGCAGCTTTATTACAGGCATCGGCACTTCAAATGTGGGAGGAATTACTCTGGATGCAACGGGAAATATCTACGTCTCATTTTTGAATGGCAGCATTCATAAATATGATTCCTCAGGCCTCAATGGCAGTGTCTTTGCCACGGGGATGAATCATCCTTACCAATTGGCTACGGATGGCACTTACCTTTACTCCGCGAATTCCGGTTCAAATTCCGTAGGAAGATATTTGCTATCTAACGGCAGCATTGGAACGAATACTTTTATTACCGGTCTGAGCAACCCGATCGGAATCGCTGTCGTAATGCCCGTGCCTGAGCCTTCCAGCGTAGCCCTCGTATGCATCGGTGGAGTGGCCTTCGCCTCATGGAGAGCCCGCAAGGGAATGCGCAAAGCAGCTTAAAGAAATTTTAGCGTTTGGAACGAGATGTCTATCCGTGCGGGGTAGGTCCTTTGTCATTTATCGCATTCTTCTCTGATTATAAAGGCAATGCCCGTCTGACTCTTGTGTTCCCTCATGTGGATTAATGGCTTGTGTTTTCCAACATCAGAAAAAGAGAAAGGAAAGGAAGGCTTGCGTTCGCGCGATTTTGAATTGAAAATGGAGTGGCATGAACGTCACACACCCTCACCATACCCTCCCACGCGCGGAACTTGATCTCGCCATTGCAAATATGGATACCCCGGAACTCGAAAAAGTTGCGCAGGTCATTCTCAATCGACTGCCAGGCATCCACACAGCGCGAATCGTAGAGCGTGGGGCATGGATTGAGTATAATCCCGAAGAGATTACGAAAGAAGAAATCTGCGGCGCTCTGGAGCAGTCAAAGTTTCGTGCCGGGATCTTTCAGGATTCAAAATCAGGACGCACAGGACATTCCTCCGTATAAATCGAGGTAGGATGTGCGCGCGGAAGAGGTTGTTCTCGGATAATCTTTTCAAATTTAAAATCACACCCAATTCGCTCGTGCGGTCTGGATTTAAAATGTAGCAGTCTTTTACTTCTCAGTTGCCTAATGGTGGATTGTAGTGATATTTAAATGCTACACGTGTGTATGTAAAAAATTTAAAATTCTGATTTTTAACCAAGAAATGGATTTTTTAACAATTATTGCCAATTGAATAATAGGGAATCGAGTAGTAATTACTCTTACTTCCACACAATTACTGATTTCCTCCTTTTTATGACCCCCCCAGAAAATGGCCCTCTTGAGAAAAGAGCATTTACATTGGTCGAACTCCTGGTGGTGATCTGCATTATAGCGATACTCACCGCTATACTGATTCCCACCCTAAATGGGGCGCATCGACGGGCGCAGCAGGCGATTTGTCTGGGTTATACGCGCACGGTCGGCAACGCCGTCCTAGCTGTTATGGCCGATCATGGAAATTTTTACATTCACGACTCTTCTTTTGCCATAAATACGATCTCCATGTATGTCGTGGGATCCGCCAACTACCATGGAACGAATACGAGTTTGCCGCGTTGTCCATTGATGCAAACCAATCTCGCGCTGGGAGGCGGGTATACCATTAATTCCGATATCGTCTATTATTATCCCATGCTTGCAGGCATTCCCGCCCCGTTAAATCGAACCGTACTCGTCATCGAAGGTGGCGCGATTGCCTACGTTAATGGCAGCGATATGACAGGAGTGATGACCGCCTCGATATGGGGCATGGATTTTAATACCTTCTTTTATGTTTACGCCCTTGGAGGAACGGGAACCTCAAGCCTTTTTAAGCCCCATGAGGGAGCGAGTTTTACACCTCAATATCATGGCTCGGCGAGCAATCGCGGACTCAATGCCATGATGGTCGATGGGAGCGCAACACTGCTAACCGCAGGCAGTAATGGCAATTTCTATTATGGCCCCACGCATGCGAGCATCAGCAATGGAATTATCCAGTCCGGTGGTTATGTGTGGGATCAGCTGTACTATATCACGAATAATTATACGATAAATTTTCCGAATTGACTGTCCGGCATCTTCCCTTTCCTTTTTTAACAGTGGTTAGACCTTACCTCAATTTAAGACGAGTTAGAACCTTAATATCTGTCGTTATATCGCAATCGATTGTCGCTCCACCGCATAGCGAATGCGGATAATCTGTGATAGTATTTTGCATACATTATCAGATTACTTTCCCCACCGCTTAACCATGCCGCGAAATCACGCTAATAAAAGTAAACCTCCGAATGGAGGATTTACGCTAGTGGAATTGCTGGTGGTCGTCGCTATCATAGCAACCCTGACGGCTATTCTAATCCCCGCGGCAAATGGAGCCCATCGGCGGGCTCAGCAGGCAACCTGCATGGGTAATGCCCGTAGCGTTGCACAGGCGGTCTTTGGCTGGATGGCCGATAATAACGGAAGTTTCACCGGTAGAGCCGCCGTTGGCTATGCGGACCCTTCCATATCCATTAATCAGGTGAATTCCTACATGATAGGCGTCACCGCCGGTCAGCGCGGCTGGGCGGGCCTGCCTCGTTGCCCACTTGCGCAAACCAATAAGGCCCAGGCTGGCGGATACTCCATTAATTTTAACCTGATGGGCACCTACCCCACTCTATCGGGCATGCCTTTTTCTGCAAGTCGTTGCATACTGATCAGCGAGGATAATAATGCTTACATGTACAATGTCGCCATGACTATGGAGATGACAGGAACTATGTGGGGCATCGCCTATGACGGCGTCAACCCATCCACTACCGCAACCTATAATCAGCTCAAAGCCAAGGAAGGGATGAACTATACCCCCCAGTATCACGGAGATCCGACCAATCGCGGACTCAACATGATTATGGCGGATGGAAGCGGCGCACTCGTGACATCGGGCCGCAACTGTAACTTCGGCTTCGCCCCTATGCATGCAGGGGTCACAAATGGCATTGTGGGTCCCACTGGTTATATTTTTGATCAAATGTATTATATTACTAATGGCTTGGGTCGCACTGATGGCTGGGGCATTGCTTATCCTACTCCCTAGTAATTATTGACTATTCTTCCAAGTTGTAAAAACCTCAGCTTTCCACAAGACTAAGATTCATACTTGTTGTCTGAATCAAATTATTTTAAAGAAGCGGAATGCGTTTCCTACCCCTCCTTTCTCTTCTTGGTATCGTTGCAGTCTCGAGTGTCTGCGCTGAAATTCCTGCTGAGGGTTCCTCCGGCGTCGCATGGCGGAGTAATATGCACAATCAGCGTTACGGTGAAGTCGTCGTCGTAACAGGCAATCCGTTTCATCTCGTTGGGCATGTCTACAATACCATCGGCTTGAATAACTGCCCCGAGGCGCTATGGAAAACGCTCGATCCCGCAAAACTGAAAAAAGAATACCATGCCATCGCCGTTCTGTTAAACGGGCCTCGCTATTTCATGATGGACCGGATTTCTCTCGCAAAGCCAGGCCCTGTCGCGTCTTTTCAAGGGCTTCAGGCTCGCCTTCTCGCGACTGTGAAAATTCCTCTGTCCGCACTCCTGCATGGCCAATCCGCCCCTTATAAGGAAATCCCGGTGGATCGAACCACGAACTATATCTTCAATAAAGGACGCGCTATCTATCAACTGACGGCACCCAATGGCCGCAAATATGTGATGCAAAGCTATTCCCGTATTATGAATCCGAAACTCAGTGAGAAAGATCTTCCCGACCTAGGCAACCAACTGAAACTTCCCGCAGGCTGGACATATACCACGCGCAAGCTAAATGCGGATTACACAATGAGCGTCACCGGCGTAGCACATGTGATTCAGGACAGTTTAAAGAATACCTACCAGCTCGCTACCCGCTGATACATTAAGTATTAACCGCACTATGGAACAAATTTCTTTTGGCAACTTACCCGATGGAAGGCCCGTAACACTATTTCGCCTTCGAAATGCAAATGGCCTGGAGGCCGCTATCACAAACTACGGATGCATTATCACCGCTTTGCATGTTCCCGATCGCAACGGGAAATTAGCAGACGTCGTTCTCGGATTTGATTCGCTTTCGCCTTATCTGGGGACGCATCCTTTCTTCGGAGCTATTGTCGGACGCACAGTGGGCAGGCTTGGTTCTGGAAAATTCACGCTGGAGGGTAAAGACTACGCACTGGCGGTAAACCGCCCGCCCCATCACATTCACGGCGGGAATATCGGATTCGACAAAAAACTATGGGACTTTTCCGTGGAAACAACGGAAGGCGTCGATACACTGCGACTTGCTTACGTAAGCGCCGATGGTGAGGAAGGATATCCCGGAAATCTTACGACTACGGTTACCTATACATTGACGGCGAATAACGAATTAAAAATCGATTACCGTGCGACAACAGATGCCGCCACGCTGGTAAATCTTACAAATCATTCCTATTTCAATCTCGGTGGAGAAGCCCATGGAACGACAACCGACCATGAGGTCCAGCTTTTCTGCAGCCGCTTCACTCCTACGGATGATAATCTGACCTTAAGTGGAAAGATTACCCCTGTGAATACAGCGAATGACTTTCGCAAGCCCGCACTTCTCGGTGATAAGCTTGAAGGATTATTTCTCCAGCACGGAGATAATTACTGGATCGACCGTGAAGATGAAAAATCGCTCACGCTCGCGGCGAAAATACGTCACCCTGAATCAGGTCGCGTCATGGAGGCGCTTACTACCGAGCCTTGCCTCCAGTTTTACACAGCAAAGTATCTCGACGGCTCCCTGAAGGGTAAAACCGGCCAACCTTATAAAGCGTGTGCCGGATTATGCCTGGAGTGTCAGAGCTATCCCGAAGCGATTAATCACCCCGGCACCGGCAGCATCACACTTCTTCCCGGAGAGGTTTACAGCCAGACGACAGCTTATCGCTTTTCGACAGGCCAATAAATCGCTTCCAGAAAGAAGCATTCTGCGTATCCGATTACGTACAGCCCCGTAATACGAATAAAACCAAAAGTACCGGTATGGGGATTCCAAGAAGCCAAAGGAACACCCAGCCTGCCGCTCCTTTTTCTTTCGCTGCTAGTAGTAGTCTTATCATACTGAGGGATCGCTTTGCCTTGAGCGATTGCGCGTGCCAGTAGTGTAAGAATCTGCTCCCTTTTAATGAATGACGCAATTTTCCACACCAAGCTTCAAAGGCTGGACGAAACCCGGTCCTGTGCCACCCGGCGCGCTGGGTAATGGCCCGGAAATTGAAGCGGGTGAGACGCTCGATGCGATCAGCGGATATTTCCGCCTCTTTCAACTTGCCGACGGGCATCGATTTTCCACCGACGACGTTCTTACGGCATGGTATGGGACGACTCATTGCCCCACCGCAGCCACAGCACTGGATCTTGGCAGCGGCATCGGGACTGTGGGCATGATCGCCGCATGGAGACTTCCCGCCGCACGGTTTGTAACGGTGGAGGCACAGGAGGATAGCGTGCGACTAGCGAAAAAATCCTGCATATGGAACGGGCTGACCGATCGTTATGAAATTCGACAGGGAGATTTCCGCGATGCGGGAATATTGAATGAAGATGAGAAATTCGATCTCGTCCTCGGAAGTCCTCCATATTTTCCGCAGGGCAGTGGTTCCGAGAGCGAACACCCTCAAAAACTGGCGTGTCGTTTCGAAATGCGCGGCACAATCACCGACTATTGTGCCACCGCAGCCCGACACCTCAAAGCTGGTGGATTTTTTGCGTGTGTTTTTCCCATTGATCCCGAGGAACAGCATCGCCGCGTGCGCGAAGCGGCAGCAGCAGCAGATTTAAAAATCATTCGTTACCGCTCCGTCATTCTACGCGAAGGCGCAAAGCCGTTACTGGGACTTTTTGGTATGATGCGTGTATGCGACCTACCACCGACCGTCGAAACATGGATGGAGTTGCCCCTGACAATCCGCACGAAAACCGGCGCAGTACATCCAGAATATATCGCCGTGAAACTATCCTTCGGCTTTCCACCGTGACCCGGTAAATCTACTTCAAAATTTCAGGAGAAAAACTTCCGCCGACTTTGTTTTTTACTTTATCGCCGAGAAGATCGCGCCACATACGGTGGGGATTGGCAAAAAAAGTTTCGGAAAGGCGGCTGTCGTTTTCAAGTCCTGCAAGAAATTGAAGAGCTCCCGGGGTATCGAAAATATTTTCAGAATAAAAAATGCGTTCACCGAGAGCGCTTCGGCCAAATTCGGAAATGGCGGCGGCAGCTTCTACGCTGTTACGACACGGAGCGGCACCACCCACCACAACCACGAGCGCATTTTTCCAATCGGATGCAGAGACACTATGGCGAATCGTGTCAAAGCCATTTCGTAGGTCATGGTAGTGCTGGAGAGCAATCTCATTCACGATAGCCAAGGCATCTTTGCGAACAGGGCGCAGACTTTGCTCAAGCTGTTTCTGCGTTAAACTCCCGGCAGCAATCCAGCTTGAAACCTGATCTCTCAAATGAAGAAGAATATTGTGAATCTTTACCTGATCTTCAGCGTTAAGAGTAGTGTGCGCAGTGAGTTTCAGGGCCGTGTCAATATTCGTGCATAGCTTGCGGGCATCCTGCCACTGGGATGGCGTGCCACCACTGCGAACAAGTCGACTCCCTACGCCGTAAGTGCCGAGGATGGCATGCAGCAAAATCTTTGATTCGGTATAGTGAATCATAGGGATATTAACCTGCTGCGTCTTCCCATGACTAATCCAGGTAATTTCTGAAGTATGCACGATAATAACGAGCGGCAGCGACGTGAGATTTTCTGCGCGCGCCAACGCGTACTGATTACGAAATTCCGCATTAATCTTCTCTAAAGCAGTTGCCGTCTTCGTCGGTATCGCAGCCGTCTTCGCAGGAGCCATGCCCATGGGACAAGTCTGTGCCCGAGCAGTCGTAAAACTCGTTATGAGAAGAAATAATGTGATAATGAATTTCATCTTTTCAAGAACGCAGTGTCGCATTAAGAAATTTCGGATTTTTCAACATACCCAGGGCGTCAAGAATACTCGTGCAAACAATATCTGCATTTGCCACGGACTTTGCGGACGCGCCTTCTTTCTGGATGAGAACGATTCCCACCACCGCAGCCTTGAGCATCTTGCGATCATTACGACCATTGCCGATTGCGACCGTATTTTTAACGCCAAGATCGGTGATGAAATTCACCTTCGACTCCGCCTGTGCGGCGTTCGGAGCGATGGTAAGCTTGATCGGAAGCCCTTTAAGTTGAGCTTTAGCGGTTCCGAAGGTATCACCTGTCAATACATGGATCTTCAGCGTGGAGGAAAGCTCCTTAAGCGCATCGCCCACACCGGGAATCAAAATACCCTCGATGGCGAGCGTGCCATTATAATCGAGCAGGAGGTGAGTTAGTTTGAGATCGCGAAACCCGGGAATCGTAATTTTAATCATAGTAGCAAGCCTTCGATTTTTTGCTGATCTTAGGAGAGAATACACTCGGAAACAAGGGTCTTGAAAAAATGTAACATAAGCCGCTTTTATTTCCCCGCCCCTTATTGCCAAAAAAGCGAGAAACTGATAGGACTCGGAATACTCCTATGAATACAAAATTCCTACTTCCTGTCGTCGCTCTCCTCGCTTGTCTTACCGTTACACCTGCTCACGCTACGTCCAAGGCGAGTTGTTGCTCCGCTCCGACGACCATGACGCCTACTCAATTCGCCCAGACCGTTGCTACGATCGACATGCTTGAGATCAAACTCGGCCAGGTCGCGCAGACAAATTCGAATTCCGCCGCCGTGAAAAAATTCGGCCAGCGCATGATCATCGATCACACGAATATCAATAAGAACCTCACCAGCGTCACTGCCTCACAGCATATCACGATCCCTACAAAGCTCGATGCCAAGCATCAAGCCATCGTGAAAAAACTATCCGGACTCAAAGGTAGCGCTTTCAACAATGCTTATATCCCCGCCATGGTCACTGGCCACACACAGGCGCTCGCCATGTTTAAAAACCAATCCACCACTTGCGCAAATGCAGCCTTGAAAAAATTTGCACGTCAAACCACTCCGATTATCGCCTTACACCTCAAGCTCGCAAAGGCCGTACACGCAGGATTGAAGTAATTTCGATTCTAAATAAAAAAGAAGGTCACATATCAAGTATGTGACCCTTTTTTATGCTTTATTACTGCCATGTTTATAAAAGCCTTTCGCTTACTCCCGTCCGCAAGGCCCTTAATTAGCGCCTGATCAATGGATGCTACTCGGCCAATCTTGACCACAAGCACCTCCTCCTGATTCGTTTTCCGAGAGGCTCAACGGGTTCCGTCCATTTGGTAGCAAGGCTGATAGCACAACTTATGCGTGAATTCCGACCTCACACAGGAGATTCGGTTCAGGTTTATCTCGAGCAGATTCGCCCGGAAAGAGCGTGGCAGCTATTGGCTCGAACACCGCTCAGCATCAAAGACATTTCCACACAAACAGGGAAGAGTCCGCCATAAAAGAATCTGAATTATTATCGATATGCCGCAAGGTTTATGATAAATTGTTGGAGCTCTTTTATATGAATTCTTGTTTTCGCTTCCATCGGCTCAGCCTGGGAATTGCCCTCTTATGCACATGTCTGGCCGCTCCGCTTCATGCGGGAAAAGTTTACCTTAAGCCGGGAAAACCTAACGGTTTGGAACTACTTCCGCCACCGCCGCCTCCCGGTTCACCGGAAGAAACTGCCGATCTGGATGTCGTGCGGTCCGTACATAACTCTCGAATCGCTGACGCTGACGCCAAAGCCGTGGCGGAAGGAGACTTCGATATCTTTGTTTTTGCACCTGCGATCGGGCCATTTTTTCAACCCGACCTGCCTAAAACAAAAGCTTTTTTTGAGGAGATCAGCGGCGAGGTTGAAGTCATTGCGAAACAACTCAAAAATATCTACAAACGTCCCCGTCCTTGTGACATCGATCCCAGTCTTCAGGAAGGCCCCGCTCCTCGCAGCTATGGGTATCCGAGCAGACACGCCACTTTAGGCACCGTCGATGCCATGATACTGATAAAATTGTTCCCCAAAAAACAGGATGCCATCTTCAGCCTGGGGAGAAGCCTTGGATGGCATCGCGTCATTCTCGGTCGCCATTATCCGACTGATATTTTTGCGGGTCGTGTATTAGGCCGTGCTATTTATCATGAATTGCTAAAGAGCGAGACTTTCAAAGGAAATCTCGCCGAGGTGGCAGCCGAGCTAAAGGCAGCAAATTCCTCTACTTCGACAAAACACGACATTAAGGCTTCTTCGGTAAACTAAAACCACCGAAAATATTTCCCCTTGACCCATCCCTTCATTCCAACTATTAGTCCCACTTCACTCTAATGAATTTCACACTTAAACGCTCAATTAAATCTACGTGGACGAACGATTCGTCCGCGAAGAGCGTTTATTGCCTTCGTGGGGCGAGCCGTGCGTTTCATATGGCCATTGTGGCCGTCGTACCGGTCACCCATGCATTAAGGCGAGCAGCCTAGAGTTAATAACTAAATAATTTTTTTCTCGATCACCCTGCTCGCCTAACGGAGAGCAGGGCTTTTCGTTTTACGACCTAAAACCCGATTTTCACACCAAACAAAGGAACAACCATGAAAGATAAAATCCAATTCGAACTGAGCCGCATCGAACGCGAATACGGCGTGCAGATCCTCCATGCCGCCGAGGCCGGAGCGCGCGCGTGGGGATTCGCGCCGTCCCATAGCGGACATGACGTGCGCTTTCTCTACACCGCGCAAGCGGGGAAGTCTGCACTCGTCGAGAGTTCCGGCTTTCTTGAGATCGTGCGGCCTGGATTGACTCTGCGGGGTTGCGACCTGCGGCGGACTCTGGACTTGTTACTAAGTTCGCATGCGTCGCTGCTGGAGTGGTTGCGGTCGCCCGTGGTCTACGCGGAGGATCCTCGTTTCGCCTCGCGTCTGCGGGCGCTGGCGGGGCGGTTCTTCGACGCAGAGCAAGGCATCGAGACCTACCGTAAGCTGGCACAGCGGGTACAATGCGAGTATTTGAACCTGGGAAATCCTCCCGCTGGCAAATTTCTGGAAGCGGTGCGGGCTTTGCTCGCCATCCGTTACATCGAGCGGAATCGCATTCCTCCTCCTGTGGGGATTACGAATCTCGTAGATGCGACGGTGGATGACGTGTCGCTGCGCTTTGCTATCGCGGACCTGATCCTCGAGAACCGCATGGGCGGAAAGGTGAAGAGCGCGAAGGATTACGAAATCGTGAAGGAGTTTCTCGGAAGAGAGTTTTCCCGACCAAGGGAATATCTTTGCGACCGGGATGCTCCCAGAGCATCCGTGATCACGCGATTTTCCAACTACCTCAAAGTAGCTTAGGAAAAACTTAGCAGTGGAGTAGTGGGCAGGACGTCCGGAGTGAAAGCTCCGGGCGTCTCATTCCAGGCGGGCTGGTTATGTCTGCTAAACTACTGAGATGGAGTCGCCCATGCACCGACCGATTGAGTCTTAGTCGCATTCTCATCCAGCGGCGTCGTTGCGTAGTGATGCGGCGGAGCAGGAGTCTCTGGACGAGAGGTGGGGTAGCCTCGATTTTCAAGAAAATCATCAATCTTGCTATCCTCCTGGGCCGCTGCGTCCCATGGATTGAAATGCTTTTTTCCATCTGCTCCCGTGACACAGGACGAAAGAAAAAACAACGGCAGTAAAAACAATGGAGCAAGGTTTTTCATGCTTAGGGAATTAGAGAGTCTTGACAGCTTCAATTTCGAGATTTATCGCGACATCGTCACCGACGACCTGCGTGCCTTCGATAACTTTATTCCATACCAGTCCGAAGTCGCTACGCTTCAAGGTCGCGGTTGCTTCCCATCCGGCACGGATTTCGCCAGGCTTCATTCCCGCCCCTTTGCCGATAAAATGTGCCTTGAGAATGATGGGTTTCGTAACTCCATGCATCGTAAAGTTCCCTGTGATATCGGCGGTATCCGGTCCAGTTTGTTTAATGCCTGTGCTTTCAAATGTGAGAGTCGAGAATTTCGCGACATCGAAAAAATCCGCACTTTGCAGGTGAGCGTCTCGCTTTTCATTTCCCGTGCTGATGCTCGAAGCCTGGATGGTCGACTTCACGGAGGAACTCTCAGGTTTATCCGTATCGACGATAACGGTTCCTTCCACGGCATTGAAACGACCTGTGACATAAGAGAAGAGATGTTTCACTTTAAAACCGATGGTGGAGTGCGCCGGGTCAATCGTATAAGTCTCCGGTGCAGCAAGACCGGAGGATTGTAGCACTGCGACAGCGCAAGCGGTAATGAGCAAAGTTTTGATATTACGCATAATGGTATTCAGGCGGATGGGTTGGAAAGTAACGGTGAAAAATTATTCCTTTTGCGGTGCAGGTTTGTAAACAAAGAAGACTACAATCGCCATGAGAATAGTCTGTCCGAGCCCGGCGGCGATCCATTTGATAGCGAGTGCCGAGGGAAGCGGGGTCACGACATAGGTGATGATGTCCTTTGATTCCAGAAAGAAACCCATAAAAACGCCATACATTATGGCGCACGTAATACAGCGTTTATCCGCAAAGCCTTTCGCGTAGAGCATCACAAAAACCGCCGAAAAAAGAAACTCGGAGGCAAACATCCAGGGCAGTTTACGGGTCATTTCCTCCGTAGTACGCCAGAGTGAAGACGTGGCATGGTAGTCCGCCATGAGCCAAATACCGTGAATCACGTAATTCGTTGCAAAGACCACGATGAAAACTGCGATGATTGCCAGAATGAGGCGCTTGGGGTTCATAAATGCGATGATCTTTCTTTCAAGATGACAGGTCAAGCGTGACCACAGGTGGAAAATCGTATGATTTTGCTACTGACGGGAAAGGAGAGCTGTTTGCTGAAACTCTTCTTTCACCTCAGGCAATCCGAAAAGGATAAAAGTTCCGATTCCAAGAAGCGTGCCATACGGAATGCCCAGACAATTAAATCCCGCCATGATCTGAATAAACAAGAGGTGTTTGCGTTTTCGGATACAAACGCCCGCATAAATCGTGAGACCACCAAGAGTCCAGCCAATCAGGATGATCACTCCAAGGACTCCCGCAATAATACGAAAAATTATTCGAGGAAACTCTTCGGAGTTTTGCTTGCTCACTGTAGAAACCGGCACAGCAGGATTCACACGTTGCGTGATATCTTCACAAGATTTTTGCGGATTAAAGGCGTGCTCCGGGATGAAAGAAATTACCGCGAAAATGGTGAAATGAATTAATAGGAAAGATACCATCACGACGCCTACTGCTCCGGAAACAAAATAGCCGATTGAAAGCCAACGCAGGCGATCTTTTGCAATCAAACGACTTTCTGAAGGAGACAAGGATTCCATATCGACGAATAACAAAGAGATTAGAATTAGCTGCTTATTTTTCCGGAGAAAAAAGCAACGCCGGTTTATCGGAAATTTTCAAATCGCTTTCAGAAAGGGACTTTTGTGGCAGCCCATTAAGACTCACAGGAGAAATAATTTTTTTGTCGGATACATCAGGCATGATGAAGTCCCCCTCCTTTCTTCGACATACACGCGGATCGTATCCTGTTGAACGTTTCTACCCCACCAGTAAGGCGCATCTAGTAATGGCGCATCCTTCAGTAGTTCCTGAAGTGAAGGCTGGGCAAGCATCGTCCCCGACGTGATGATAAGTAACGAACTCGACGCGAACCTGCGAAATACCGGGAGGATATTCATTGCACGTTCACTTTAACGTGGATGTTTTCTACTGGCAAGCCAAAGGCGATACTCTCTGCACCAATCATAGCCCGTATGAATGAATAGAATAAAAAGAACACTGTTAAAGCTTATTACAAACCAGTACGGCGCACGAGCGACAGAGAGGATACCCAGAGGCAACCATGGCATGTAGTAAACCACAGAAAGACCACAAGCGGCCCCTAGTATTGTCAATACAATTTTTGGAATTCGTAATGGCAGGAGAAACAACAATGTACCCACGACAAAAGGAATCAAACCAAACAAAATAGTAAGAACACCAAGCACCACGTAAACAACGGTCGAATGGAAAAAACGAAGAAGTGTAACGACGATTTTAAAAGAAGGCTTCATTATCCACCGTTAGGATTTATTGATTTTCCTGTTCGTCCCGGGTTTCAATGGATTTCCACTTCTGCATACGAAGCGGCCCTTGTGAGTAGGAACCATCCGGAGCAGCCTTACAGATAATACGACTGCCTTTGACAGGATTGGGAACATTCGTAACGAAAATTGAATCCATTGTGTAGCGATGTGTTGTAGGAATGGTTTCTCCTCTCGAGTTCTGATGCTCGGGAATCGCATATTCATCGCGCAGATGACCAATAACGCCTTCTGGCAAAATGTTGACAATCTCAAGATGGATAACTTTCGACCGGGCGAGAAGATCCGCCTGCTCTTTGGCAGCAGCGTTATCTTTTTCAATTTCCGCAGCAGTCGTAAACATTGGATCAGACAAGGGAATGGCGATATTCTGCACCGTGGAAGAAAAACGCTGTAGCGCGTTAATCTGGATCTGCAGAACGGTAGAACTACTCTCCTGTTTCAAGGTCCATGCGCGCCGTGCAATATCGAGTTGAAGCGCACGATACTCTTCCAGCGACTTTTTCCAGTGCGGAATATCACCAAACTCCTGTTTGGTGGTTTTCTCGTAATTTGCGACAGCCTTTTCAAACTCGAGCTGCATCGCGACGAGGCCATTGGCAAACGCGACGAGGTTATGGTTCAAATCCCGCTCCGTAGCAAGCGCGGGGGATTCTGCAACGGATTTCTGAAACGCGATAAGCTTGGCCTTATCAACATTCCGCCACGCGCCCCACTCCGTGAAGCAGGAGCTTTTTATATGATTAGTGAATTGAACGAGCTGCTCGAGATCCATCTTACCTTCGGCCGCTTTCTCTTCCGCGAAAAGCGCGGAAGTACAGAATAAAATTCCTGCAAGAATTACGAAAAGACGTGTCATAAACAGAGAATACCGTTTTGCCAAAACACACCGGTAAAGTCAGCATTAATAGCGAAGGGATGATGAAATATCTTACCGATTACCTGTAGGAGGAATGTTCCTTGAAACTCCATATCCATTTTCTGATACGGTATATAGCCTTCCCCTACGTCGTGTGCAAACCGGGAATTCGCGCTAGTTTCTGAAGATTCGCAGCAATACGAATACCGGACGCTTTCCAGGCCCCTTATCCGCCGCGCGAAGCACAATGCTTTGTCCCGAGTAAACGATCACTTTGGTATCCGTGGAGGTACGGGCTTTTGCATTGCGAAATTCCAGTCGCACGTAAATGCCATCGGGATACTGCGAACCTTCGGCCCGTGAAGGAAATGGTGCGGGAGAAACAATGCATAGCGTATCATCCGGCAGCAGAATCTCCGTAATCTCGCCGCGCGGTACCACCGGTAACCCTATAGTTGATTTTCGGGATGTATATCGCTCCGCCTCATCCTGCACAAGGATACCGCCAATATAGTAGGGACTAGGATAGGATGGTTTAAACGGTCGTAGCAAAATATCAAACTGCGATAGACCCTTTGAGATATCAAACGCATGCACGGAAACTCCTGCATAAAGCGGAAAAGTTAAAAACAACATGCAGACTACCACAAAAAATCGAGGCCGTCTGAGATAGCCGAGATTATTCATAATGTCTTCGTAATCCCGTTGTCTTGTAGAAACTCTTCAGCAGCGCCAGTATCTTTGCTGACACCTCGGGATAGGATTCATGCGGAGAGTTACCTTCACCAAGGATTTTTGTGAATCCTGGAATATTAGAGCTGAGCGCATTACGTCGCATACTTTGAAACCCCATGCTCCACTCCGGAAAACTGCGATCCGGCTCACTCCCTTCCACCATCAGGATCATCGAATGATGCCGCGCATCCTTACAAATTTTTTGGGAAAATAAATTTTTCACTCGTTGTTTTTGTCCCTCGATAATCTGGATAAAACACCCCTCAGCGTAAAGAAGCAGCCCGCTGATTCCCCTCTCCTGATTATATCGACGTGATTGATCCAACAAGGGCATCAGGTCTTCGTCTTTAAAGAGCTTTATCGCCGTACTGATATAGACAAGATAATAGATTTCAGCCTTCATTCAGAGAAGTTATAAGGGAATTTATCATTACGAATACGACGAAGACTGCTTGATAATTGTTTATTATCCAGACTCACTCAAGAAGGATCGTTCCTCCTCAATCCGCAGCTGTATGACGAGAAAGGTAGTCCGCGCTGAGACGTTTTGAGGCCTCTACGGTAAACGGCTCAATGAAGAAAATATCATCGACCCGGCTAATCGCGGAAGGGGGCGAAATAAGCACTAGCGAGGCAAACTTCATTGTTTTTTGGTTAAAGCCCGGGGCGGCCTTAATAGCCCTGCTAACCGCGGCGCTTTGAGGAGTGCCTGAGCCAAAATAAAATGGTGAGGCAAAAAAGTATAATCCACCGAGCGGGATGAATTACAGGACGTTTAAATATTTCTGTCACAGCATTCATATCAACCTGAGTAAAGAGTAACCTCATCAAGCTGTACAAAGAACGAAAATGACAGTGTCAAGGCCTCCCGGGCGGTCCATGCCGTGGAAAATTTCGGGGATCCGAAACACCCCAGTAGCCACCAAAAATATAGGGAAATTTCCCCGGTGTGACGTGATAGTGCCAGCCACGATCTTTGTCGTAATGGATATTAAAAGCGTTGAGCGGATTGCTCTTTGAATTCATCGCCATCTCGCCTTTCCCCTCATAAGGGCCGTAAACTGGAAACCCGTCAAATGCCCAGCCGATGAGCTTCGAGTGTTCTTCACCGTTGTCATCGAAAGGCGAGCGGGTGCAGACGGGGTATTTGTGATAGTGATAGCGATTCCTCTGATCAGGGTGACCGCAGCAGCGATCCATAATATTGACGGCCTCCTCCATGCCCATGTCAAAGGGATTATAGAATACCACGCCATTGATTGCGATTCCGGTCGGTCCCATGGGAAGAGCGCGATTGGCATTTTTATAAGTCATGGAGATTGCAGAGGGATTAGGCGTCGGATTCAGAGGAAGATACACCACTTCGTTCTGCACCTGGATATGGTTACGGTTGCCCATCTGCTCGGGAAATATTCCAGTAGGGTGATTGGGAATATTAAGTGATGAAATCACCATGGTTTCGTCGCGAAAATCAACCGCAACCGTATTTGGAAGCCATCGATCTTCCTTTACGATCTGCCCTTGCGCATCCATGA
>JBDTJR010000173.1:0-13967 GCA_039935735.1 Chthoniobacterales bacterium
GATAAAAATATCTTTTTTCGCCGTTCGCCATCTTTTCAAGGTTGAGTCGGTTTTTTTCTGCTTAATAATTTCATCGAAAACATCTGCCCAGGTGCGCGTCGCAATCTCTGGTTCGCTCGCTGTCGCATACACGCGAGCCATCTGCATATTGTTTAAAGCTTTTTCCTGAGCCTCTTTACTCGCTGCGAGAAGTCGCTCCGCTTGCTCCTGGTCTTTGGTGTGTAGACTCGTCTGACTTTTATTTTGACGGTCTTCGATGTAATACACCCCGTTACCGCGACGAAAAAGAGTGAAGCGGCTTTTCATCGGTTTCCTCCATTTTCGTTTCGAGATGTTGTCGATGGTCTCACTAGATTATAGGATACCCAAATCACCCCTCCAAAATTCCCACTTTTTACTGACAGTAGTTTTTTTGAGAAAAACGATTCGTATTGGTTCTGATAGGTGGCCAATACGTGCCGATTCCTCTGAATACACCGTTTTTCCCATAGAGGAAAAAACCGTCAAATGGACAGAGGGATTTACTGACACTTTTACTGACAGTTGAGGTCGCTGTCTCTGTAAGTATTTGCCCTTCAAATATTTGAAGGGAGAGGCGGGGGACGGAATCGAACCGTCGCATGGGGCTTTTGCAGAGCCCGGCCTTACCACTTGGCTACCCCGCCGTGAAAGGAATCGATATCAATACACAACAACCGGGGGGACGACAATCTGAACTTCATTGCCGGTTAAAATTGTTCCTTCGGACTGTTCCAGCGAGGAAACCACACTGTCGGTGAAGTTAATGGTGAGCTTTCCGATGGGTTTTTTGACGTAAATTGTGCTGGTGACAAGGTTTCCATAGGGATCGCGGCCGGTAACCTGCTGGGGTACGCTTACGTATTTCACGTATTCCCAGATTTGGAGGACGCCTTTTTGATCGGCCTTGCTGGTCTTCTTATTGGGTTTGCCCACGCTGCGCTGTACTTCGTCCGGTGTCATACCGATGGCGACTTGATTTTGTGCGATCAGGGCATCCACGGTTTTCTTGCGTTCCATGGCTTTTTTAAGATTAGCGATAAACTGTGGGTCGAGAGAGTGAAGATATTGCGGAGATACCCAGC
The DNA here is from genome assembly GCA_039935735.1 of Chthoniobacterales bacterium. Classification (GTDB taxonomy): domain Bacteria; phylum Verrucomicrobiota; class Verrucomicrobiia; order Chthoniobacterales; family JBDTJR01; genus JBDTJR01. The sequence continues at coordinate 1,104 of JBDTJR010000173.1, forward strand.
CAAGAATCTGCCCTTGCTGGGCTTGCCCGCGCACACGGTAGGTTATTCCATTTTCGGAAATCGCGGTGATTTCCACGGTTTGTCCTGCGCGCAGTGTTCCGGCAAAGTCCTGCATCTGGATATGAAAATACGCAGGCGCGGCTTGTAGAACCTCCGTCTTCAGCGGTTTATCGCCGAGGTCAGACATATAGATGGCACCCTGTTCGCGAACTACCGGTGAGGAGTCCATGCCATGCGCAGACAAAAGTCCCGCGAGAGTGAGCAGAAGAAAAATGCGGGGGATCACGATGTTAAATCTAACAGTAAAAGGCAGCGATGACAATTGGCATACCATTACTTTGCGTGGACACGGGCTGCAGGACTGGGCAGAATGCGGCAGGTAAAAAATACAATTATGCACAAAATGGAAGATTTTCTGGTGAATGGCGCGCAAAAGTTAAACACGCTTGCGATCATTCAATTACGCGAACATCTTCCTTTGATTCGCGCCAAAATGTCGGCGGAGGAATTTCCCAATCAACCGCATCTCCGGGAGCAATCTGAATTCCTCGCCTGTTTTATCGAGGATGCGCTGGATAATGTTTACGCGCCGGAAGACCCTGTTTCGATTTTGGAGACGAGCTTTGCGCTGAATTATCTTTTTCAGGAAGTGGATATCATTCCCGACAGCATTCCGGAAATTGGATACTCCGATGATTCCGCGATTATCCGCGCTGTCCTGCTCCGCCATCGCGCAGAGTTTGAGCGCTACTCCAAAAAGACTGATCGCAAGCTTAACCTCGAAAATCTCGAGGCTTAAGAAGCATTCTGCGCATTTACGGCGAGAATTCGTTCGGTATATTTTGCGATAATATCGACTTCCAGATTAACGATATTATCGCAGGTCAGCGTATCGATATTCGTATGTTTTCGCGTATGGGGAATCACCCACACTGAGAATTTCTCCGCAGTGACTTCCGCCACGGTGAGGCTTACACCATTGATCGCGATGGATCCTTTGAATGCGATGTACTGCTCGAAGGCTTTTGGCATATGAACTACCATGAGGAGATCGCGTCCATGGCGTTCGAGTTTGGAGAGCGTTGCAGTGCAGTCCACATGCCCCTGAACAAAGTGGCCTCCTAGTCGCCCCTCGGCGGAAAGCGCGCGTTCCAGATTAACGGGACTGTCGGGGCGGAGTTCCTTGAGGTTGGTGCGGCTGAGCGTTTCTTCGAGTAAGGAGAAGCTAATCTGATCGCCCCGGTGGGAAGAGACAGTAAGGCAGCATCCATTGACTGCTATGCTGTCTCCTTTTCGCACCCCCCGGGATAACTCCGGTACGCTTATGGAAAGTTGTATGGAATCCGAGGTATGGCGAATCCAGAGCGTGGAGCCCACATATTCAATTAAGCCGGTAAACATTGGAACGAATATGCTCCAAAAAAAAGAAGGCTCCGACCAGCCCAAAAGTAACGGTCTGTGATACGGGGAGCGTTTTTACTGGATTACGAACTTTTAACAGGCCAGCGTAAAAGAAGGTGAATTCTCAAACATTAAAATTCGGAGGCTATCTTTTCTCAGGTATTGCCCTGTTACTGGTTTCAGGTTGTGGCTCGGTCAGCGTAGGCCGCACCGAGTATAAAGCTCCTGCATTTGCCCCGCTACTTCCGCAAAAGATCTATGTGGAGAATTTTAGTTTTGCGCCGGGCAGTCTTTCCATTCGGCGCAACGCGGATCGGGATTTCCAATGGACCGTTGCGGATCGCTTGAATCGCGCACTTGTTCAGCGTCTTCGTGCGCGGATTGCACATGCGGAGCCTGTCGCCGCAGGGGTGCCTTTTCGCGCACAAAATGGGTGGTTGATCAAGGGGCGGTTTATTCAAGTTGAGGAAGGTGCTCGCCTGTTTCGTGGTGTAGTGGGATTTGGCTGGGGCGGCTCCTCGATGCGTACGGTCGTTGAAGTATATGACCTGAGAGCGTCTGGTTCTCGGCGACCATTTCTGATTTTGGAAACAAATGGTGGCTCCAATGCGATGCCGGGACTGGTGTTGGGAAATCCCTTTGAATTCCGCGCAGGTCTTACCGTCGATGCGCAACGCAGTGCGCGCGAAATCACGCGCGGTTTACTGGAGTATCTTACAGTTCATAACTGCATCGATGCTTCCTTTTCCGATACGCCCAAGCGGCCAAACACTTGGTAATCTTTAGACCAACGACTGCAAAAATCGCAGTGCATTCTGGTAGCGTCTGCCGCTAATCCACAGGAATAGCGCAACGGCAGTCACAAGAATTGGAATAGTGAGATCGCTGTGATCGTTCCATCCAAGATTGAGGACAACCACAAGGGCAAGTGCAGAGAGAACACGGCCAAAGTCGCGAAGCCCCTGGACTTCATGATACAGTGACACTTTTAATCCGATATATCGTGCGTAGCCTGTGCTTTGTTTTATCGTTTTCAGGGTCTTTTCCTGCGGATATTTTTCTATAAGATCATTTACGGAGGAGGGGAAGCGTTGAGTAAACGGCTTCAGCGCATCGGTGTAGAAACGGAAAAGAATTGCCACCAGGATGAGGTAAAGAACGCTGAATCCGATGACCAATGCTGCATGTTGCAGGAATGCGACCTCCATTTCCCTGGAGTTGTTATCGAGTAGAAAACAAAAAATTCCACTTAAAAGGTAACAAGCGGTGAGCCCATAAAACTGCCAGTCGCGTCTTTTGGCTAATTCACGAAAGACGATACAATCGGCACTTTCGCGATGGAGATCTTCATTTGTCATTCGACGTATTGTAATGGAGGGAAGTTAACTCAGGCACGAAAAATAGCTCCCAGCTTCTTTCCTAGAAGCAAAGAAACACCGATCATTGTAACGCCGAGAAATGCCATGGCCCATACACCCAGTGCGCAGGCGATGTAACGTCCTTCTCCGAGAAGCTGATAAAGTTCAAAGATCGCCTTGGTAATCGGGAAGTCCTGTTGTTTTTGCGCGAGGATCAAGGAGTCGGATACTTCCAGCATTGCAAAGGAAAAGGCGAGTAATCCTCCTGCAAGCAGGTTTGCAGAAATAAGAGGAATCGTTATTTTACGCAAAGTTTTGAAGGGTGGGCAGCCAAGATTTTGGGCTGCTTCTTCCAGCGTCACACTTGTTTGCTGAAGTCCGGCTACGGCCGCCCGGACCATATAAGGAAGACGGCGAATGCTGTAGGCGATGACAAGGATCATCAGGGGATCGATTGTCGGATTCATGAATGAGAAAAATTTCCCCGGTTGGGTCATTGCGAGATAACCAAATGCCAGCACCAGTCCCGGCACGGCGAGAGGAAGCATCGCCATGGCATCCAGTAGCTCCCGGCCTATCAAGCGGGTTCGGGTGATGACATAAGCGATGGCGATTCCGAGGATAACGTCCACGATCGTGGCAAGGCCCGCATACTTCAGGCTGTTTTGAATCGAGGGGAGGGTGAGGTTATGCCCGAGCGCGACTTTAAAGTGATCGAACGTCCACCCGTGCGGAAGAATGGTGGCATACCAGTCCTTCGAAAAAGACACAAGTATGACGCCCAGATGCGGAAGCATCGCAAGAAAGACCACTGCACAAAATAAGAGAGTGCATAATGCAGAGCCGAGGGGATTGATTGCGCGTGGACCGCCTTGACTGGTTGCCTTCGCCATCATGGCGTGCGACGATCTTCCGAAAGTCACCTTGCTGAGTGCGTAGAAAAGTACGGTGGTGGTGAGCATTACGACGACCAGCGCATAGGGAAACGGATTAGCTCCGATATCCTTGATGCCATAAAAAATCTGTACGGATGTGACTCTTGTAAAATCAAACATCAACGGCACGCCAAGTTCCGTAAATGCCCAGATAAAGACGATCGTTCCACCTGCAAAGAGTCCCGGCATGATGAGGGGGAGGGTGATGCGATAAAATTTTCGCAGACCCGTGCAGCCAAGATTTTCCGCAGCCTCTTCCATTGCTGGGTCAATATTGGCAAGAGCTGCTACGATATTGAGGTAGAGAATGGGGTAGAGATGCAGCGCATTCATTATGATGATGCCTAGAGATCGATTTGCGCCGAGCCAGTCTGTCAGATGTTGCGAGTTCATCCAGCCGAGCGTGATCAGCAAGGCATTCAGAGAGCCTTGCTCACCGAGAATTTGTTTCACTCCGATCGCCCCTACAAAAGGAGGGAGAATCATCGGAATCAGAAGAAGTGCAGTCAGTAGTTTTTTACCGGTAAAAAGATAGCGGTCCGCAATGAACGCAAGGGGCAATGCTATAGCGATACTTAGTAACGTGCTGGTGACGCCGAAGAAGAGCGCATTTGCGAGTCCTTCGAGATAAATGGGATTGCGAAAAACCTCCGCGATAAATGCAATGGTGAAATGACCCTGCGAATCCAGAAATGCTCCCTGCAGGGTATTCGCAATCGGATAAGCAAAAAAGCAGGCGAAAAAAATGCCGGTAAGGATAAAGACAAATATGGAAAAAGCGCGGGACATTTTTATTTTCCCTCTTTTGCGAGTTCGGTGGCTTCGCGATATTGCGTGCGGAAATGATCTCCAAGCGTTTTGGCAAGTTGTATCTCCTTTATGCGATCGCCAGAGCGCAGGGCATCGCGGATTGTTGTAAACGTGGTCGCGTAATCCACAGCGCTAAGGTCGGAGAATCGCGCCATAGCCAGGGGAGGGAAGTTTGCGGCGATTAACGCGTGCCATGCGTTCTGTAATTCGTCATTCGTATCCAGGCACATCACACGTATGACAAACGTCATCGCTCGGAATATGGGCCCCGTCCAACCTTCATGATAGGTGAAGAGTTTAGCCTCGGCGTACGGGTCTACATCGGGATCGGAGCGGTATTGTGTGAACTCGGGAAGATAAAGTTCCTTGCGGATGGGTAAGCGTCGCAGCGCGTAATGCGTGGGCCCTCCGGGAGTGCCGACTTTAAAGTTCCAGAGTTTCTGACCTTCGAGCGAAAGCACAAATTCCAAAAAGAGTTTTGCGGCTTCGGAGTTAGGCGCTCCCCGTAACAAGCCGATGGGGTCGGCATCCACGGAGGAACCACCCGCTGGGGTGAAGTAGTGCAGTCGTGAGGTGCCATCAGACAGTTTGATTGTTTCGCTTTGGAAACGTCCGTAAAAATCAATGCACATACCAATAGCAGCGTCGCCTTGTGAAACATCCATGGGCACACGGGGCGCTCCATCCGTAAAGTAGCGGGCATTGGCAGAAATTCTTTGGATGAGTTGCATCCCTAAAAGCCAGCCTTTCGCAAGACTCTCTTTTTTCGCTGCATCGGTCGAAGCACCACTTTTTGAAACCTGTTCCTGTATTTGTTGCTGGATGATCATTTCAAAAGTCTTGGCCGCAGAGCCGCTTTTTGTCGGATCGGCGAGAGCGACCTGATGCGCAAGACGGGGATTTGCAAGGTCGCTCCATGCTGCGGGAATGGTGTCAATCCCAAGGCGTTTGAGCGAATCCGTATTATAACAAATTCCAAAAGAGGCGAGGCAGGTTCCAAGCCAGCGGCCTTGCGGATCATAAAAGGCACCACCGGAGACCATTTGGGGAATAGAATTATCATTGAAAATCGATGGTAGTTTGGAAATTAGGCCGCAATCGACCAGTCGACCGGCTTTTGCCTGTTGAATGAAGTCATACGTTCCTCCTCCAAAAAACAAATCGATCCCAATACTGACATCGGAGGCAAGAAAAGCACGGCGCGCAGACTGTGCGGTATTATCGAGCGCTGCATCCTTCGGTAAGGTAACGGAAGAATTATCGAATGAGGATTGAACTTCAAACGTCCATTGTCTTCCCGATGTTTGCCACGCATTTTGAAATGCGGCGTAGTATTCGGAAGTCAGATAGCGGGCAATTTCGCTTGCGCCTCCAGGAAGTCTCCAGTCGATACGAATCGTGCGTCCCGTTTTATTTTTATAGTATTCCGTGAAAGCACGCGTGAACTCGTAACGAATTGCCTCATTATGTGGGCTGATAATGACAAGCGTGTCATCGGCTTTTGTGAGAAAGTTCTGCTTCGGTTTAAGAATGAATGGGACTGCGATGATCACCGCTAGAGCCAATATGACGATGATTGCCCGGCGCATGACGACTATTGCCGTAAAATGACGACATCCTGGCGGTCCACCTGCGCAAAGAGTTTCCTGCCGGGAGGTCTTTCCGAGGGGCGCGGATTAAGCTCGAAAATCTTCAAAGGACTTCCCTTATGCAAAAACTGATACTGAGCCACTTCTCCAAGGTAAATGGTCTCTCCGATTTCGCCCTGTATGGTATTGATCGAGGTGTTTTCCTCATGCAGTCGCCATGCTTCGGGTCGTATGGAGAGCGTGACAGATTCTCCCGCGTCAGGCCGCCACTCGGGCTCGGGTAATATACCTTCAAATCGACCGCAGTCGGTTTCCACTTCGGCGGTATTTGCATTGAGGGAAAGGACTTTTCCTTTCAGGAAATTTGTCTCGCCGATGAAGTCTGCGACGACGCATGAATGAGGATTGCGATAAATTTCCTCTGGTGTGCCGATTTGCGCCACGCGTCCCTGATGCAAAATGGCCATACGATCCGCGATACTCAGCGCTTCTTTTTGATCGTGGGTGACATAGATCGCCGTTAATTTGAACTCCTTGCAGACACGGCGGATTTCCGTGCGCATCTCGAGTCGCAACTTGGCGTCGAGATTGGAGAGTGGTTCATCCAGCAGGAGCACACGAGGGCGAATTACCAGTGCGCGGGCAAGCGCCACGCGTTGCTGCTGACCTCCCGAAAGCTGCGCGATTTTGCGGGATGCGTATTCTTCCATTCTCACGGATGCCAGTGACTCATGGACACGCGCGGTTATTTCAGCATTTGAAATTTTTAGCTGTTCGAGACCGAATGCTACATTTTTGGCCACCGTCATATGCGGCCATAACGCATAGCTTTGGAATACCATGCCGGTGTGTCGCTGGTGAGGGGGGAGATGCGTGACATCCTCCTGATCAAAAAGGACCTTTCCTTCTTCCGGGGTATAAAATCCTGCAACGTTTCTGAGCAGGGTGGTCTTTCCACAACCACTGGGGCCCAGTAGGAAAAATAATTCTCCGGGCAGGATTTTCAACGACAAATGATTCAGGGCGATATTATCGCCGAATTTTTTGACCAGGTTTTCGATGGTAATCGAGATCATGGGGCGCGCGTTGCAGAACTTTGATTTGGAAAGAGGGGAAGGTCAATAATAAGCAGGATGGGTGGATTAATGGGGAGAATCCTTAAAATTTTCTCGCTATCTCTCCCATTCGTCGGGCATTTTCACCGTCTATGTCAGTTCTTGTCGTTGGTTCAATCGCATTGGATACCGTGAAAACTCCCGTTGAAGAGCATGCCGATCTGCTGGGTGGCTCTGCTTCTTTCGCTGCCGTATCGGCCAGTTTTTTCACAAGTGTGAACATGGTTGGAATCGTCGGCACGGATTTCCCAAAAGAACATGTGAAGTTTTTCAGCGACCATAAGATCAATACCGAAGGGTTGCAGGTCGTGGAAGGGAAAACCTTTCGCTGGTCTGGCGAATACATGTGGGACATGAATTCCCGCGAAACCCGTTCCGTTGCGCTGAACGTCTTTGAGCATTTTACGCCGAAGCTTCCTGCGAGCTATACGGAAACTCCCTACATCCTGTTGGCGAATATCGCGCCTTCGCTTCAGCATCACGTTCTCAATCAGATCAAAAAGCCAAAATTCGTGATAGCGGATACGATGGATTTGTGGATTTCGACGGCGGTGGAAGATATGCTTTCCCTGATGAAGCGTGTAGACATGTTGATTCTCAATGATTCTGAAGCCCGTCAATTGACGAAACAGACCAGCCTTATCAAGGCGGGTTATGCGATTCTCGAACAGGGGCCAAAATACGTCGCCATTAAAAAGGGCGAGCATGGTTGTCTCCTGTTTGGTAAAGGCCGTTTCTTTAGCTGCCCCGCTTATCCTCTCGAAGAGATCAAAGACCCTACGGGAGCAGGGGATACCTTCGCAGGCGGTCTTGCAGGTTATCTCGCCAGTGTCGACGGGGGCGAAGTGACCTTTGACAAACTTCGCATGGCCGTGGTCTACGGAAGTGTATTGGCGAGTTTCAATGTCGAGTCCTTCAGCATGGATCGACTACAGACAATCAAGCCTGCGGACATTGAAGAGCGCTATCATCTGTTCCGGATGATGAGCCAGTTTGAATCGCTTAAGTAAGCGATTCTTCTACTCTTCGATTTCGCCGGAAGCAGCTTTAACGATATCGAGAAAGCTTCTCTCTTCGAGGCTGGCGCCACCTACAAGAGCGCCATCAATGTCCGGTTCCGCCATTAGCTCGCGGGCATTCGAAGATTTCACGCTGCCACCGTAAAGAATGCGGGTCTTATCCGCAGCGGCAGGGGAGACGATTTCCGCCAAAGTTTTGCGTATGGAAGCATGCGCATTTTGAGCCTGCTCGGGTGTCGCATTACGACCGGTGCCAATCGCCCATACGGGCTCATAAGCGATCACGACGTCTTCAAACGCGTCTTCATCGACCTCGCCGATGCTTTCGATGAGTTGCTCACGCAATACCTGCTCTTCTTTTCCGGCATCGCGCTGCTCGAGCGTTTCTCCGACGCAAAGAATCGGGCGAAGTTCCGCTTTGAGCGCGGTATGAAATTTCTTACAGACAATTGCATTCGTATCTCCAAAGAGTTGGCGACGTTCACTGTGCCCGATGATGACGTAGCGAACAAAAAGCTCACGCAGCATGGGAGCGCTGATCTCGCCGGTGTAGGCGCCGCTCATTTCAAAGTGCATGTTTTGAGCACCAAGACGGATTTTCTGAGAACCGCCGAGCAATTCAGAAACTTTCGGAATGGAAGTAAACGGAGGCGCGATGACGATTTCCACATTCTGAATTTCTCCGACTTCCATGCGGAAGTCTTCGATGAAGCTTTCAGCCTCACCGATGGTCATGTTCATCTTCCAATTCGCGGCAACCAGTTTTTTTCTCATACGGATAATTGCAAAGGGGATTGCTTATTTCTTGTCTTGTAGAACGGCAACGCCGGGAAGTGTTTTGCCTTCCAGTAATTCGAGTGATGCGCCGCCGCCTGTGGAAATAAAGGTAACTTTTTCTCCATAGCCTGCTTTTTTTACGGCTTTCACGCTGTCCCCACCGCCGATGATGCTTGTCGAAGCACTGTTGTTTGCTACGGCTTCAGCAATCGCAAAGGTGCCTTTTGCACAGTCGGCGATTTCAAATATTCCCATCGGGCCATTCCACAGGATGGTGGATGCAGCGGCGATTTCCTTGGAATAGATTTTGACGGTCTCTGGTCCGATATCGACGCCTTCCCAACCTTTGGGAATTCCGTCTTCGGATTTGATAATTTTCAAAGGGGAGACTTTTCTTCCTCCGAAATCGATTTTTTCCGCAATCGCATTGTCTACCGGTAAAAGGAAGGCGACGCCTTTCGCTTTTGCTTTTTCCAAAGCCTTGAGGGCGGTATCGACATGGTTGGGCTCGGAAAGTGAATTGCCGATTTTCTTTCCCTGTGCGAGGGCAAACGTATACGCCATCGCTCCGCCGATTAAAATGGTATCGGCCTTGTCGAGGAGCGTGTCGATGACCTGGATTTTATCGGAAACCTTGGCACCTCCGAGGATCACGATGAAGGGACGCTTTGGAGCACGTAGTTCTTCAACGAGAAACTTGAGTTCCTTTTCCATAAGCAAACCGGAAACCGCATCAGGCAAAATATGCGCAATGGCTTCCGTGCTGGCATGTGCGCGATGTGCGGAACCGAAGGCGTCATTGATGTAGACTTCTCCCAGTGCGGCCAGGGACTTTGCAAATCCTGCATCGTTCTTTTCCTCTTCCGCGTGAAAGCGGAGGTTTTCGAGAACAAGCACTTCGCCCTCTTTCAAAGCGTGCGCTTTTTTCTCAGCTTCGGCACCAACGCATTCCTCGATAAAGAGCACGGGCCTCTTGAGAAGCTTTTCCAGTCTTTCCGCCGCGGGGCGAAGGCTTTGCTTCGGATCACGTTTCCCCTTGGGTCTGCCAAGGTGGCTGCAAAGAATGACTTTTGCGCCATGATCGAGAAGATACTGAATCGTGGGCAAAGCGCCATTGATGCGGGTGTCATCTGTGACAACCATTGCGCCACCTTCTTCTTCGAGAGGTACGTTAAAGTCCACACGCACGAGGCAGCGTTTGCCTTGTACGTCGATGTCGCGAATTGTTTTCTTTGCCATGATATTAGTCTAACCGATGATGTGCTTAAGCAAGTCGACGCAGCGGTTGCTGTAGCCCCACTCGTTGTCATACCAACTCACGAGTTTGAAGAAACGGCTGTTTAATTCGATGCCGCTTCCACCATCGAAAATACTGGAGCTTTTATCGTGAATGAAGTCAGACGAAACGACTTCATCTTCCGTATAAGCGAGGATTCCCTTGAGATAGGTCTCACTGGCTTTCTTCATCGCAGCGCAAATTTCCTTGTAGCTGGTTTCTTTCACGGTGCGGACGGTGAGATCGACGGCGGAAACGGTTGGTGTCGGAACCCGGAAAGACATGCCGGTCAATTTCCCTTTTAATTCAGGAATGACAAGTCCGACCGCTTTTGCGGCACCCGTGGTGGATGGGATGATATTGATTCCTGCGGAGCGTCCGCCCTTCCAGTCTTTATGCGATGGGCCGTCCACGGTTTTTTGTGTGGCGGTGTAGCTGTGAACGGTGGTCATGAGGCCTTCCTCAATACCGAAGCCTTCCTTGAGTAATACATGCACTACAGGCGCAAGACAGTTGGTCGTGCAGCTGGCATTCGAGATGATCACATGCTTGGAGGCATCATACTTTTCATGATTCACACCCATGACGAGAGTGATGTCTTCATTTTTTCCAGGAGCGGAAATGATCACGCGTTTTGCACCCGCGTCGATATGACCTTTTGCCTTTGTGGCATCCGTGAAAAGACCGGTGGATTCGATGACGATCTCTACGCCAAGTTCCTTCCATGGCAGCGCAGCAGGACCTTCCTTTACCGCGAGACAGCGGATCTTGTTGCCATTGACGACAAGTACGTCGTCGGCAGGCGCGTCCGGACTGGATTTCTCGCTGTAAACCTCACCGTCAAAACGGCCCTGGGTTGAATCATATTTTACGAGGTAAGCCAGATTATCCGCAGGTACGAGATCGTTTACTGCAACGACCTGAACTTCTTTACCTAGAAGCCCTTGCTCTACGATTGCGCGAAATACCAGTCGCCCGATGCGTCCAAAACCATTGATGCCTATTTTTGTCATAATTTTACGAAGTGAGAGTTGAGATTAAATTGACCACAGCGATGGTCAAACGGGAAATTAGAAAATCTTACCGCGATGGGAGCAATATGCGGCAATCCTCGATATATCCGGGGATATCGGTGGCCTCTAAAATCCCTGAAACGATGACGACCCGGGATGCTCCCGCGTCCATGACAGACTTAAGATTCTCCAGTTTGATGCCGCCAATGCAGAAAATCGGAATCTTTACGCGCTCATACACTTCCCGGATTTCGTGTATGCCGATGGGAGTGTAATCCGGCTTTGTAGGCGTGGCGAAAAGCGGGCCGAAGCCAATGTAATCTGCGCCTTCTTTTTCCGCAGCGATCGCCTGATCGAGAGAATGCGTGGAGCGGCCTATGAGGCATTTGGCATGCGCTTCTTTTCTTGCGTCTTCCAGTGTGCCGTCATCCTGCCCGATGTGAGCGCCTTCTGCGCGGATCCGTGCGGCTACGGCGGGGAGATCGTTAATGATAAAAGGAACGCCTGCTTGTTCCGTAAGCTGATGCAGAACATGCGCGATATGCTCAATCGCATCAGGAGGGTGGTTTTTTGCACGGAGTTGCAGGATATCAACGCCTTCGCCTTCGAGCATGAGTCGCGCTGTTGCGACGGCGTAGTTTAAAGGGACATAGCCAAGATCGAGGATTCCATAAAGCCTGCAATCAGCCAGTGGTCTCATTGGTAACCCAAAAAGGAATCCTTAAAACTGAGGAATTCCTGAGTTAATCATGCGCTCCACGAAGCCGGTGTGGTAACGGCCGCGACGGAAATCTGCGTTGCGCATAATCGCTTCCTGGAAAGGAATCGTTGTCTTAACTCCCGTGATCAAATATTCGCTGAGCGCCCGCTGCATACGATTGATTGCTGACTGGCGGCTCGATGCTGTGGCAATCAATTTCGCGATCATCGAATCGTAATTCGGAGGGATCGTATATTTCGAATATGCGTGGGAATCTACACGGACGCCGCGTCCACCCGGAGCATAATAAAGATCAATCTGACCGGGAAATGGCGCAAAGTTATTGAACGGATCTTCCGCATTGATGCGGCACTCGATTGCGTGGTGACGTGGAGTGGCATTGACGACGTAATCCGAAAGGTGTTCACCCGCGGCAACCTGAATCTGTTGCTTCACAAGATCGCAGCCATAGACTTCTTCCGTTACGGGATGCTCGACCTGGATTCGAGTGTTCATCTCCATGAAGTAAAAGTTCCCCTGATCGTCCACGAGATACTCGATCGTTCCGGCGTTGTAGTAACCTACGGATTCCGCGAGTTTGATCGAAGCCTTGCCCATTTTCTTGCGCAGGTCTTCGGTCATCAGCGGGGAGGGGCATTCCTCGACGATTTTCTGGTTGCGTCGCTGGATTGAGCAATCGCGCTCTCCGAGGTGCACGATCTGGCCGTGCTCGTCTCCAAAGAGCTGAAATTCGATGTGGTGCGGGTTCTCGACGAATTTTTCAATGTAGACGCTCGCATTGCCGAAAGCTTTTTCCGCTTCGTTCCGTGCGCTATGGAATCCCTGGACAAGACTGACATCATTGCGCGCA
>JBDTJR010000174.1:0-25907 GCA_039935735.1 Chthoniobacterales bacterium
GGCGTGCTGCGGTTTATATCGGGGGAAATCTGACGGATCAGGGTGGAACCGGTGCCACTTCATTCGGTGGCAATAATGGAATTTTCTTTAATGGTGGAGCGGGAACGGAAAGAACCGTTGGTTTAAATCGTAGCCAGACAAATGCTATTCAGGTCGGTGACTCTGTGGGTGCCACGAATGGAAATATCAAATTGGTTAATCCTGACGTGAGTGTTGCTGCATTGACGACCTCAGGAAGCTTTACGGTATTGAATGGATCGCGGGTTAATCTTGGAAACTCGACTGCCACGGGTAGTGCAGCCAGTCTGGTTGCGGGAAGTATCGCCATTAATTCTGGTGCGACGGTTGCGACGATACTTGGTGCGCATGCCGGTTTTGGCTCGACGTCCGGCGCGCTTACCTTGAACAGTTTTAATCTCCAACTGGACTATGACGGGTCGGGTTGGACGAATGGGGCTCCCTTGGTTCTCTTCGGTTATGGAAGTCTTTCTGGAACGCCTTCTGCCACTATCAGCAGCATTGCCAGTGGATATACCATCACCTGGGGATCGCTTAGCGAAGTGGGGAATCAGGTTATTCTCAATGGCGTGAATATCGTTGCAATACCAGAGCCCAGCGCGGCGCTGCTGATCGGAGCTTTTGGTGGATTGGTCGTATGGACGGTGCGCCGCAAGAGCCGCAAGTCCGCCGTTTAATTTTCAGGGTTGATGAACTGTTTAAAATCCCGCAGGGAGAAATCTCTGCGGGATTTTTATTTTCCTGAATATACAGGCCGCAGCTACGGTAGATGTTCGCCGCGGATGATCTCTTCCAGTGGCTGTCTTGCGCGCGCTACGAGGGCCTTGTCGCCGTCTACGAGGATTTCCGCGAGCAAGGGGCGGGAATTGTAGGTAGAGGACATGACGAAGCCATAAGCGCCTGCACTCATGAGTGCAATGAGGTCTCCGGCTTTCAATGGCGGAAGTTCGCGGTCCTGTGCGAAGAAGTCGCCGCTTTCGCAGACGGGGCCGACGATATCGACAGGAGCCGTTTGCGTACCGGGAGCGGGTTGGGTGAGGGGGACGATTTCGTGCCAGCCTTCATAGAGCGCGGGGCGGATGAGGTCGTTCATGGCGCCGTCGACAACGACGAAATGCTTTGCGGGTGTTTGCTTAACGTAGAGAACTTTGTTGAGCAGAACGCCTGCATTGCCAACGAGGAAACGTCCGGGTTCAAAAAGAATGCGAAGGCCGAGTTTTTTGAGCGTGGGGACGATAGTCTGTGCATATTCTTCGGGGGTGATGCGCTCTTTGCCGGGTGCCAACCACCATGCGGGGTCGCCACTTGCAAGGGCTTCTTTATAAACGATGCCAAGGCCGCCACCGAAGCTGAAGAACTCGATGTTGTAAGTTGCTTTTAACTTTTCCACGAGTGGGGAAAGTTTTCCGAGTGCCTCAGCGAAAGGCGTGGATTGAAGAATTTGGGAGCCGATGTGTGTCTGAACACCCTTGATTTTTAAATGAGGAAGCGCGGCAGCAACCGCATAGACTTCCTCCGCACGGTCGATACCGACGCCGAATTTATTATGGCTCTTTCCCGTGGAAATATACTTGTGGGTCTGTGCGTCGACATTTGGATTTACCCGAACCGCAATAGGAGCCTTGATGCCGAGCGATCCGGCGATGCGATTCAGTGTTTCCAGTTCAGCTTCAGATTCGACATTGAAGCAGTAAATTCCTTCGCGCAAAGCGTAGGCGATTTCGTCTTCGGTCTTTCCCACTCCTGCAAACGTGCAACGATCCGCGCGACCACCCGCCTTGAGAACGCGGAATAACTCACCACCGGAAACGATATCAAAGCCGGAGCCTTCCTTTGCAAGCAGGTTTATCACGGAGAGGTTGGAATTCGCCTTCATCGCAAAGCACACCATGCGATCAAGTTCCCCGAGTGCTTTGTCGAGTCGCCGGAAATTTTCACGAATTGTCGTCGCGCTGTAAACGTAGAGCGGAGTGCCGTGTTCGGTGGCTAGTTTTGTAAGGGAAACCTTTTCGCAATAAAGGGAGTTATTTTGGTAATGGAACTGATGCATGGCTGAAAACGGGATTAGGATTAATGAAACAAAGGCCCGATTTTTTTCAAGGCCTTTAGGTAGAGTGGATGCTTTCCACCGCGTACGATTTCCTGAAGCAGGGTATCGGTAATCCGCTCGCGGTCGGCTTTTAAGGCAACCTCAACGGGTACCCTGTCAGGAAGCTTAATAGTCGCATGGAAAAAATCGGAGCCCACCTCACGCTGCAACTCAAAAGAAGCGTCCGGTGAAGCGAGGTGATAAAGACTAATACATGCGCCTTCCTGTTCCTTTAAATTAACGAGAATTTCTCGTCCATCCTTGCTGCGGAAGGAGTGTTTTCCGAGAATGGAGTGAAGCTCCCAGTCGAGTTGTGCGGCGAGCCAACCGAGCATGAAGCAGGCGGTGGTACGGTGGTGCGGTGCGTGTTGAATGGTGACTTCGGTGATTTTTCCCAATTCCGCAAGCGCCCCCTGGTGGTCGAAAATCTGGGCCAGCGCGAACCGACTGCCGAGAAGCCGTGTCCATGTCAGATCGCATAAAATGATGCGCTCGCTGGCTTCGTCCTGAATTTTGGAGAGGAGATCGAAATGATTGGTGGGAATTTTCCACAAGTGGCTGTCAAAGATCAGGCGATCGATCCATGACCAGAGTTCGGACTTAAAATTTAATGGAAATTCGCCCTGCCACCAGAAATAGAGCGGCAGATCCGAATCGAGATGGGAAAAAACGATATTAGGAAGTGTATTGACGGTATCTCCCTCCATCCGGAAGGTGATCTGCTCGGAGCAGACCGTGCGATTTTCCGAATGAAAGGTATGACAATGGGCATTGATCCATGCCTGTACCTTGTCGACTTTCGATGCGGGTTCGGCACAGATGAGAATTGCGCGGCAGGCATGGTTCTCGGCAATCTGGCGGATGATCTCCGTATTATGTTCCATTGCACTCCAGTCCTCGGTGTAAACAACGAGGTTGATGTGCGAGGCACGGGTCTGGTTGTCGCCGCTTTCTTCCCAGAGGCGGCCCAATTCCTTATCAATATTTTCAACTTCAACCGGGAGGCCGAGAGAGAATGCTTCCTTCACGCTCACAGCCGTCTCCATGTAAAGCCGTCACGCTTTATAAGCTCTTCTGCTTCGCCGGGGCCCCAGCTTCCTGCGGAGTAGAAACGGACGGTCTCGTCTTTTTCCTTCTCCCATTCTGCGCGGATATTATCGACGAACTTCCATGCCTCCTCGACTTCATCGCGACGGGCGAAAAGGGTGGCGTCTCCGCTCATCGCATCAAGGAGCAGGCGCTCATAGGCTTCCGGCGCGGCTTTTCCAAATGAGGTGCCGTAGTGGAAGTCCATCTTAACGGGCTCGATGCGGAGGCTTGTGCCGGGAAGTTTCGCACACATGCGAAGCGCGATGCCTTCATCGGGCTGAATGCGGATGACGAGAACATTTTCATCGAGCAAATCGGTGCCGCGATTGAAAAGAACGGAAGGGACATCTTTGAAGTGAACGGCAATTTCCGTACCGCGTTTTGGAAGACGTTTGCCGACACGGACAAAAAACGGAACGCCCGCCCAACGCCAGTTATCGATATGAAGACGCAAGGCGACGTAAGTATCGGTCACGGATTCCGGTGGGATATTTTGCTCATCGCGATAGGCCGCAACGCGTTTGCCGTCGATGGAGCCCGCGCCATATTGAGCACGAACGACATTGCGCAGAACATCCGGTCCGGTAAGAGGGCGGAGTGTACGCAGGACTTTGACCTTTTCATCACGGACGGCGTCGGCGCCAAGATCGGTTGGCGGTTCCATTGCGGTAAGGCAAAGGAGCTGGAGCAGATGGTTCTGGACCATGTCGCGCAGGGCACCCGCATGGTCATAGTAGCCAGCACGGCCTTCGACCCCGAGTGGCTCACTTGCGGTAATCTGAATATGGGAAATGTAACGCGAATTCCACATCGCCTCGAAAATGGAATTTGCAAAACGAAGCACCATGATGTTTTGTGCAGTCTCTTTTCCGAGATAATGGTCGATACGATAGGTAGAATTTTCCGCGAAAGCATCACGGACAAGGGCATTCAGGCGCTGCGCACCGGGAAGATCTGACCCGAAAGGTTTCTCTACAATAATACGGGACCAGCCGCCGGCAGGTGAATGATTCAGCCCACTTTCCTTGAGATGATGGAGGATGACCTCGAACTGATCGGGCCCCGCCGCGAGATAAAACAGGCGATTGCCGCGGGTGCCACGGGTTTTATCAAGCTCATCGAGTCGAAGCGCGAGTTTTTTGTAGCCCTCTGCATCATCAAAGGCGCTGCGGTGGTAATGAAGGGCATTCGAGAAGCTTGCCCATAGTTCCGGATTAATTTTATTCCGGGAAAATTTTTCGGCAGCTTGCTTAAGTTCATCACGGAAAACTTCATCAGTTTTATCGCGACGGGCAAAGCCGACGACATTGACCGAGGGCGGGAGATTTCCGTCGGCTGCGAGATTGTAAAGTGCGGGAACCAGCTTCCGATGTGTCAGGTCGCCGGTGGCACCGAAGATAACGATCGTGCAGGGTTCCGGAACCATGCGGCTGGAAAGGCCCTCACGAAGAGGGTTTGAAATAGGCTGATCAGTTTGTGCAGACATTAGAAATAGAACTTTCTTTCATACCGTATCCGACTGCTCGCTGACAAGGGGAGTACGCGTAAAAATACAGGATGTTTTTCGCTGTTTTAGGCGATGGTGATACGCAGGACTTCGGCGTTGCCCTTGTGAGGTAGGATTTCGGCTGTATTTAATGTCGCCGGAACGAGGAAGAACTGACCCACGTTGAAAGAGAGGCCGCAGCAAGTCACTTCACCTTCCACGGGTGTGAAAATGGAAAATGCCAGCTTCTCGTTGGCTTGCCGTGGTGTTTCGATCTTCCATTTCTGAACGTCGAAGAAATCACATTTTGCGATATCCTCCCCATGAGGAGTCGAGAGAGAGGGCTCGATATCATTAAAATCAATGGAAAGCAGCGACTGGTCGATATGAAGCGTGCGAGGTTCGCCATCCAGGCCGACCCGGTTCCAGTCGAATACACGATAGGTGGTGTCGCTGTTTTGCTGGGTTTCAATGATGAGATTACCGCCGCCAATAGCATGAAGGCGTCCACTGGGAATGAAGATGCTCTCTCCCTGATGAGCGGGAATTTCATGGATCGCCTGCTCGACTTTTCCGGCACGAAGAAGGCTTTCAAAGCGTTCGCGGGTGACGCCTTTTTTCAAACCTGCGTAAATTTTTGCGTTGGGATCGCACTTAAGGAAATACCACATTTCCGTCTTTGGCTCGCCACCAAGGGTTTTGGCGACATCCGCTGGTGGGTGGACTTGAACCGAAAGCTTTTCCCGTGCATCGAGGATCTTGATGAGGAGCGGAAAGCGTTCGCTGGCCGGGACGGAGGCGCCAAAAACTTCCAGGCGCAGATCGGTCCACAGTTCATGCAGAGTCTTTCCCTTTAAGGGGCCGTCATGGACGACGCTCTGAGCCTCGGGCCGGTCCACGATTTCCCAGGATTCCCCGATGGGGGTTCCGGGAGGGAGTGTTTTGTGAAGGTGCGTGTCGAGGAGACGACCACCCCAAACACGTTTCATGGGAAGTGGTTCGAAAATAACGGGCGCCTTGAGAGTCATTTCTTTGGTTATTCTAATTCGATTGTGGAGCCGGTGGTGGTTGTTTTAATGAAAAAGGCGCAAGGGGCTTGCAGCGCACGCACAAATTGATAAAAATAGCGGATTACGCATGAGTCAAGCACGGCGATCCAAAATGGTGGATGAAATCCTTGGGGTGGTGATTATCGGGATAGGAATTATCCTGTTTCTCGCCCTGATTTCCTATAGTCCTGCCGACTTGCCGCCGTGGTTGTTTTTCGCCCATTCGGCGGGAACCCGGGATCTGACTCAAAATATGATCGGGCCTGTAGGGGCGATAATTGCGGGGTTCTGCTATTTCTTTTTCGGAGCGAGTTCCTATTTTCTGGCCGTTTCGCTGGTAGGGGTCGGAATAGCGAAGTTTTTTTCGCCGTCCTTTCCGGTACGCGAACGCATCGGCTGGCTGGCTTTGTTTGTAATTTCCGGGGCATGCCTGTTTGAGTTACAACATGTCTTTCTTCAAGGCTGGAAGGCCGCTTTCAATATTCCCGGGCCTGGAGGAGCAATCGGTCATTGGCTCGGTGGGGGACGGAATGAGTCTGGAAAAACTTATGGGGCGTTTGCCAGTCTTTTCAATGTCGTTGGAGCTTCGATATTTTTTACCATCGTATATCTAGCGAGTCTGATTTTGATGACGGGCGCGCATCCGATAAAATTCGTGAAGCAGGTCATCGCCAAAATTCGCGAGGGAATCGAAGCACGACGCCAGCAAAAACTCGCCGCATTGACGGAAAACGAACGCGCCGAGCAGGAACGTGCCACGCTTGAGAAGCAGGCAGAAAAGCTCGAACGGAAGCTGAAAAAGAAAGCTCCCAGCTCGAAAATAGAGAAAGGCGATGATGAGACTGAGGAAGAAGTCGAGGCTCTTCCTACTCAAAAATTTCCCGAGCCAAAAATCATCGATGCTTCCGTGCCTGCTCCAGCACCCAAGCCGACGCTTGCCGAGATTAATGCCAAGCGTGCGAAGAAAGCGGAGAAAACGGTTCCCACACTCAGCGAAATGCATCTGGAGAATTACACGCTCCCATCGCTGGATCTTCTCGATCCGCATGATATGGAACTGCGCACACCCGCTGATCCGAACATCTTAAAGGAAATCCAGACTACGATCATCGATACGCTGCGGCAGTTCGGGATCGAGGTCAGTCCCGGAGATATTACCAAGGGGCCGACGATTACGCGGTACGAAGTTTATCCCGCGCGCGGGGTGCGAGTGGATAAAATCACGAGTCTTGAGCGGGATCTTGCACGCGCGACACGCGCCGAGCGCATCAATATCCTCGCGCCGATTCCGGGCAAGGACACCGTGGGAATTGAAATCGCAAATTCTACGAAGATCAAAGTCACGCTCCGGGAATTGCTGGAGTCCAATGATTGGGAGCAGACGAAGGGCCGCCTGCCGATTGCGCTGGGCAAGGACGTTTACGGTAAGACAATTATCGCTGATCTTGCACAGATGCCGCACGGTCTTGTGGCGGGAACTACGGGAAGCGGTAAGAGCGTATGCATTAATTCGATCATCGCGAGCCTGCTCTATAAATTTACGCCACAGGAACTACGCTTCATCATGATCGATCCTAAAGTGGTCGAGATGCAGCTTTATAATACACTGCCGCATCTGGTGACTCCGGTGGTGACCGACCCCAAGAAGGTATTACTTGCCCTGCGCTGGGTGATCGATGAGATGGAACTGCGCTATCGTATTTTCGCGAAATGTGGTGTTCGAAACATGATGGGTTTCAATGACCGGCCCAAGCCAAAGTCGCAGGCAGAATTGGATGCTGAAAAAAAGGCTGCCGCCGAAGAAAACGGAGAAGAGCCGGAAGTCATCGAGGGTGAGGAAGAGGATGAAATCGAGGAAGAAGTGGTGGCACCAAAAATTCAGGTTCATCGCGATGATGAATTGGTAATTCCGGAACAAATGCCGTATATTGTCGTTATAATAGACGAACTTGCAGATTTGATGCAGACAGCCCCCGCAGATGTAGAAAGTGCGATTGCCCGTATTACCCAGATGGCGCGTGCGGCTGGAATTCATATGATCGTGGCTACGCAGACGCCACGAGCGGATATCGTGACGGGTATTATCAAGGCCAATATCCCGAGCCGGGTGGCTTTCCAGGTGGCCTCAAAGATCGATAGTCGTGTTATTTTGGATGAAAACGGTGCAGAACGTCTTCTTGGGCAAGGTGATATGCTTTATTTGCCGCCGGGAAGCTCCCGTTTGATCCGAGCTCAGGGGGTATTTGTTTCCGAGGAGGAAATCCACAAGATAGTGGACTTCGTTTCCAAGCAAACCACGCCTCAATTTGAGCCTTCGATCCATGAGAAGCTGACGGCCACGACGAGGCCCGAGGAAGATGTCACCGCCGAAGACGAAGAACTTGTTGCAAAATGCCTCGATATCATTAAACAAGAGAGGAAAGCATCGACTTCCATGCTCCAGAGGAGACTTAGACTGGGGTACACACGGGCTGCGAGAGTAGTTGATATTCTTGAGCTACGGGGTGTTCTGGGGCCGAAAGACGGTGCGAAAGACCGTGAAATTTTAGTAGATCTGGATTCCTTGCCATGAACACAATGACGCAACCACTATCCCTCGGCGCCATGCTTGCCGAGGCCCGCGAAGAACGCGGTATTTCGATTGAACAAGCCGCGCGCGAAACAAAAATTCGCCTTTCCCGACTTAAGGAAATGGAGAGGGACGATATTTCGCAATTTGTACACCCGAGCTATGCGCGTCTTTTTCTGCGTGATTACGCGAAGTATCTCGGCATCAGCCGCGCGACCGTTGAGGAATATCTTCCCGAACTAGGAGAGTGTTCCAGTGAGGGAATGGAATATCTCGAAGGTTATGCGAATGAGGAGCGCCTGGGAGCTTCCGTGCAGGGTGCGCCCGTGCGCAGGACATCACCTTTGGCAGTTTTCGGAGGCACTGTGCTGGTAGTAATCGCAATTTGCGGAGGCCTTTCCGCATGGAGCTTTCATCAGAAGGAAAACGCTTTGGCAAAAAAGAGTAATCCCACGATTGAGCAAAAAACGCTTAAGCAGAATGATAAGAGCTACATTCTGGTAGGTGTTGAAGATGCGGCTCCAATCTCTACTTCGGGCAAGTCTTCGGCTACCGTTCCTTCCACAGAAAACAACGCCTTGCCCGAGCAAAAAGAACAGTCCTCAGGGCCTTCTGCAAAAGGCGAGAATCCGGATAAAAAGGCCAAGGAAGTGGCATCCATCGGTCCTGTAGCTTCAAACCAATCTTTGCCTTCGGCGCATCCGGTGATAATGGATCTTCATCCTCAAGCTTCAGCCAGTTCCACTTTTTCCGCTGCGGGGGTAAAGGGACAGTAGATTTTTTAAATTTGTCGACTCAAAGAGACGTAATGCCGCCATGCGGTAAAGCGGTGTTTGTAGCGACATTTGTTTGATTAGCCATCGACCGTGAGCACCGTAATAAAAAAACACAGCACGACTTCCCGCAACCGAAAGGTGGGCATGATCAGCCTTGGCTGTGCGAAGAATCTCGTGGACGCCGAGATCATGCTGGGTGATGCGCTGAATAAGGGATTTGAGGTCACTAAAGATCCCGCCGAAGCGGATGTACTGATTGTCAATACATGCGCTTTCATTGACTCTGCGAAGGAGGAAAGTATCGAGGCGATTTTTGAGGCGCATCAGGATCGTGGGCTGACAAAACGACTTGGGCAAAAACTCATTGTGAGCGGCTGTATGTCGCAGCGTTTTTCCAAGGAGTTGGAAAAAGAAATTCCAGAGGTGGATGCGTTTATCGGACTGGACCAGATTTCCAAAGTGGGTGATATCCTCCAATCGCTTTTTGAGAAAGAGAATGAAAAGGAAGCGCATTCGCCGCTAAATCTCGTTACTCCGAAATCGACTTATATTCCTGATTATGACACGCCGCGTTACCGGTTGACACCCGCACACAGCGCTTACATCAAAATCGCGGAGGGGTGTAACCACCCATGCAGTTTTTGTGTGATTCCCCAAATGCGAGGACGGCACCGGAGTCGGACGATCGACTCGGTGGTACGTGAGATTCGGCAGCTTGTGCAGGAGGGGGTGAAGGAATTCAACCTTATCAGCCAGGATACGACCTATTTTGGAATGGACATGTGGGAGCAAAAGGCCGGCCCTCGCCAACCGGTGGACTCGACCCGTGGACAGACGCTGACACGATTGCTCGAGGAAATTGGCGCCATTGAGGGAGATTTCTGGGTAAGACTTCTTTATACGCATCCGGCGCATTGGAGCGATGAGCTGATCGGGGTGATAGCGAATCATCCGAAAGTAGTTCCCTATGTGGACATGCCGTTGCAACACATCCATGAAGACATGTTGAAGTTGATGCGGAGGGAAACTTCACGTCAGCATATTGAGGATTTGATTGTGCGTTTGCGGGAGGGAATTCCAGGGCTTGGCATTCGAACGACCTTCATCGCGGGATTTCCGGGTGAGACAGAGGAATATTTTGAATCGCTTCTCGAATTTATCGAGCGTGTGCGTTTTGAACGATTGGGAGTTTTTAAATATTCGCAGGAAGAGGGATCGCGTGCGGCAAAAATGTCAGGCCAGATTCCTGCGGCTGAGAAGAACAGCCGACATCGACGCGCGATGCTTCTGCAGCAGAAAATTGCGATGGAAATTGCCAAAGAACAAGTCGGGAAAACGATGCAGGTGCTTGTCGAGCGTCCGAAAGTTGGGCGTACTCAGCACGATGCCCCAGAGGTGGATTGCCGGGTGATTCTTGAGGCGGATGCACCGCTGGGGCAATTTATCAATATAGCGGTAACGGGCACGCAAACCTATGATTTGCTCGGTAAGCCGCTTTCCTAATTAAAGGGAAGAAGGCGGATTACCACCACCGCTGTTGATAGCTCCTGGCCCGATTGCCGAAGCGGGTAGAGTGCCTTGAGTCTGAAGGGTATCCTGGTTCAGAATGTCGTTGTCGTTATTATTATCGGTATCGACGAGTTCAAGAGTAATCCCCTGGGCTGCTAATGCTTTCTGCGCGGCGATGACACTGTCGATTTCCTGCTGATTTCCGAGCTTCCCCATATTTACGAGGTTGGAGTTTCTCATGATATGCCCGATATCGGCATCTTTCGGAGTAGAAAACTGATTGGTTTTCGACGAGAAGAAAACCGTCTTGCCAGGGCCGACAGTGGTGGTCTTCCCAGTCGAGTTGGAGGTAAGCTTCACGGTGCCTTCGATAATGGTCATGCGAAAGCCACCGGATTTGGTGCGATGAAACTCGACGAGAACCGTGGTACCGGTGATAGCCGCAGTGACAGGAGCCGTAGTGATTTTTGCACCACCGATATTTTTGGGAACCTGAAGAAGAAGGATTCCATTTCCGAGCTCGACAGAACGGGTTCCCTGATCGAAGGAGAAAAGTGTGTTCGAGCCCAGACGGGCAAGAGTTTTGTCAGGAAACATGAGTTCTACGCGTGAGTCCAACCCTGTTTTAACTCCCATGCTTCCCTTCACGATACTTCCCACGTCCGCTTTTTCGGGCTGCTTTCCGGGAGGAATCAGCTCTACCTTATTTGTAACTTTGGTAATAGATGCAGAGGTAAAAGTATCGGCATGCGTCAGGACGGCGGAACCGATCAGCATCGCAAAGACAACGGTGGCGAGAGGGAACCCCGATTTCATAAGAGACTAATATAATCGAGTTTTTCCCATTCGAAAGGGAAATTAAAGGAATGTATCCTATTTAATGTTAAGAAACCGTATCATTACTCCTGTGCAGCCATGACTCTGAGGCGATCCGCAAGGCAGTAATCGACCAGCCACCGCGCAATTTCCTCCTGGATATGAATGGCGGAAGAGGCCAGTTCGTCCGAAAGGTAAACAAAACGGAGAAGATCGCCACCGGCGCTGAAATGGGGAGTGATACCACAGAAAAAGAAGCCTTCCTTTTCCAGGGCAGCAGCCACGGCTGGAGTGCCAGGGTCAATGAGTGGAAGCTCGGCAAAGACCGCTTCGGCGTGGGATTTTTCCACGAGTTCGCGTTTGGCATGGCGGATCGCTGCAATGGAATCAGCGCCGATTACTTCGGTTCGAAGAAATGCCGTCTGTGCGGCAGCATCCAGCCGGGTGCGGAGTTCGCCATGGCCTTGTGGTGTTTGGCTCTCTCCGAAAGTGACGGGGCAATTTAGATTTTCATAGAGCCTGGCAATAGCCTCTTTATGGCGCGAGGGCGCATAAACCGTACGCACAATAGGAGTTTGCAGCCATAGAAAATACAGCAAACATGTCACCCGTTGAGTCTGGACGCTTTGTTCGATGCCATGAAAATTTTCACTTTTGGGCGAGATGCCCAGATTTGCACATGCGAGCTTTGCCCCATGTTCGATATTCGATTTTTGTGTGAATGTATGGACGGTTACCGCATCACCATACATCCCCATAAGATTGAGTTGCTTTGCCGTCTGGATGGCGGCTTCCTTCATGCGTTCGAGAAGCTTTCTGCCACGGTGGGCAGGGTCGACGACGGCCTGCCCTCCTTCGATCACCGGGCCCGTCTGATTTTTTTCCAGAGCGTAATGTCCGACAAGATTTCCTGAGGCATCGGCAGCAACGAAGGATATGACCTGGCCGTTTTCATTAAGTCGTGCAACGCGCTCAGGATAGTAGACATCACGATTAAAATAGCTTGATCCGTAAGCTTTATAAATGAGCTGCGAGACTTGAACGGCTTCGTCCGCAAGCATACGGCGAATTTGGTAGTCCTGTTCCGGAGCAAGTGGAGGGGCTTCCGTAAAGGGATGCAAATCTCCACGTTGTTCGTGTTCAGTGATAGGTGTTTCGTGCAGCCATTTAATGATTTTAAGGGCTTTGCCATCAGGGCCATAGTTGATCCAGTGGACTTCATCGGCGAGGTGGACAAAGTCCAGACCTAAAACCTGGGGACGTAAAGTGGGCGTGACCTGATGAAGCGCGACTTCCAGCTTCTGAACATCCTGTGGCAGGCCATAGTCGCGAATGGTAAATGTGAGTTGATGATCATCCTGAAGAGTGGCGATCAAAATAGAGCCGGATTCTCCCGCAGGATAAGCATGGGTGGTTGCATCCTTTACGGCAGCCATAACAAGATTTTGCAAGCCATGTCTCGCAACTGTCGAGAGTGCATTATGACGAAGTACTTCGTGAGAAAAGGATTCCGCAGCGGCTAATGCTCGCAGATCATTGGTGATTTTTAGTTCGAATTCCAGGCCGCTACCTGTGTTATTTTTGAAATGCGTTTTTTTCATGCTAGTTCCGAAGGTATTAATTTTTCGAATCAAACTCATCTTCGGACTTGAGCTGATTCAGTGGAGGTAATGAACGAAGTTGCGGGACGAATTTTGCGACCAGTAAAACGACGGCGATGGTGCCCACGCCGCCCCAAAGCACAGCGGCAACAGGGCCAATGACCGCCGCCATAAGGCCCGCGCGCAAGGTGCCGATTTCATTTGAGGAGCCGACGAAGATTTGATTTACGGAAGTCACACGACCGCGAAGATGATTGGGAGTAAGGAGTTGGACAAGAGATTGGCGGACGACAACACTCACGTTATCAAATATTCCAGTGGCAATAAGGGCGATGAAGGAAAGCCAGAACCACTTTGAGATACCGAAGATAAAGATTGCGATGCCGAATCCCCCGACCGCCCAGAGCATCATCAGGCCGGGGCGGCGCATGGGACGTCGATGGGCTATCCAGAGCGCCATGCTAAAAGCGCCGATGCTGGGAGCCGCACGAAGCCAACCGAGCCCGATGGGCCCGACGTGAAGAATGCGATCGGCATAAATGGGTAACAAGGCGACTGCGCCGCCCAGCAGCACCGCAAAGAGATCGAGACTACTCGCGCCAAGAATGACTTTTTTTCTCCAGATAAACTCTGCTCCGGCAAGCATGCCACGAAGGGAGCGTGTGGCGGTCGATGGAGGAGGATTGGAGAGGTAGTGTACACGGGTAAGCAATATTACCAGGGTGATCCCACAGAGAGCATCGAGAAGATACACGATGGAAAAATCCGTCCACGCGATGAGGAATCCGCCGATTGCGGGACCTGCCATGGTGGCAATTTCAAAGGTGCTGGAATTCCAGGTAACGGCATTGCTCAAGAGTTCCGGTGGGACAAGAAGGGGGACGATAGACGAGCGCGAGGGCCAGCCCAGGATTCGGAGAACGGCGATAAAAAAAAGAATGAGATAAAGAATGGGGAGAGCAGGATGAGAGAAGTCCACGAGGGCTTCATTATGCTCAAAAGCGATTGCCAGATGGCGGAGTGCGCCATTTGCCATATTCAGGAGCGGCAGGGGAGGCACGTGTGTATGAAAGTAAGCGACTCCTGCCAGAAGGATAGAAAGTAGAGAGACGCCAAGAGTGGTGAGGGAGACGACCGTTTTACGATCTGAGCGATCCGCCAATGAGCCAGCAGGCAGCGAAAGGAGAAGAAGCGGGATGACATTCAATAAGCCTACGAGGCCGAGGGCCGTAGCCGAGTGGGTCCACTTATAAATCTGCCAGGTGATGGCGACGCTCCCCATTTGCCGGCCAATGGACGCGCAGAACGCGCCAGTGAGGTAACGTCGGTAGCCGATCTGTCGCAAAGAGGCATAGGGATCATGCGAGCGAACAGCGGGTAATGGCATGGGGGGATTTATTTACGCAAGAGCGCGTCGACTTGGCGAGGGAAATACGAGGATAAATTTCTCGCTTTCGCATGGTCGCGAAGCAGGTAAAGTAACTTTTTACCATTCATGTCTACAAAGCGCTCACATATCGGAATTATTTTTCTCACTATCTTCATCGACATGGTCGGATTCGGAATCGTCATTCCGATCCTGCCGCGCTATGCGGAGCATTTTGGAGCGACGACGATGCAGATTGGATTTTTGGTCGGGATTTTTTCGATGGCACAGTTTATTTTTGCGTCAATCTGGGGAAAGGTGTCCGACCGGATTGGAAGAAAACCGCTATTGGTAATCAGCACTCTGGGCACGGCAGTGGGATTCTACATTATGGGTGCAGCACCTACGCTTGTATTTCTATTTATCGGACGTTTGGTTGACGGCATCTCGGGAGCGAATATCGGTACGGCGCAAGCGTATATTGCGGATATCACTTCTCCGGCAGAACGCTCGAAATCTATGGGTTTGATCGGTGCGGCTTTTGGACTGGGATTTATTTTCGGCCCCGCGATGGGTGGATGGGTGGCGAGTCACTATGGCATGGGGGCACCAATGTATGTCGCCTCGGTGATGGCGCTAATGAATGCGGTTTTAATTTTATCCATATTGCCTGAATCGCTTCCGAAGGAAAAACGTGGGGCGCGATATAATGAAAATATTTTCCCCGGCTTGTTTCAGCACATTGACAAAGGTGCGTATTTTTCAGTGGTTCTGACTTATTTCTGCGTGATCGCCGGGTTCTCGATCATGACGACAACTTTCGCGTTGTTTTTATGGTATCGTTTCAATCTGGATGAGAAGCACACGGGCTTTCTTTTTGCACTTATCGGGATGATCGGTGTGATTATTCAGGGGGGATTGATCGGGCGGCTTGTGAAACGCTTCGGCGAGGCTCGCCTTGTTACTGTGGGATCTTTGATTCTGGGACTGAGTTTTTTGTGGTTGCCGTTTACGGCGACGATGGGAGCGATGATTATTGCATGCTGCTTTGTCGCAGTGGGTAATAGTCTGCTGATGCCGACGCTTTCCGGTATCGCCTCACGAAGTGTTGACTCGGCCTGGCAGGGGCGTGCTTTGGGAGTTATGCAGTCCGGCGGAAGTCTTGCGCGCTGGATCGGGCCTGTATTGGCAGGGTGGTTATTGGTTTTTGATCTGCACCGCGATCATTTCTTCTATGCTCGCACCGCACTCTGGGTAGGGGGGATATTTCTTGCTCTGGCATTTGCCATTTCTTTTGCATTGCCGAAATCGCAATCAGTGCGCACGACCTGACTGGTTAAAACTAGGGATGAAATCAGGCGTCGCCGTTTTTTTTGCCGTTGGAGTAATCGTGTCCCTTTATTCTCTGGCGAAATTTGGTGAGCGCTTTATTCGCGATATGATCGAGCCTGCCCGCGCGGAGATCATAATTTGCAAAACCACCCCAGGGGTTTTTACAATGCTTCGTAAACCACTCTCGAAGGCGTAGCATATCCTCGCGCGAGAGCTTTTCGATAGCGGCCTCGATTTCCTTGACCGTGTTCATAGGGTTAAAAGCAAGTTACTTGCTTTTAATGTGAATGCAAGTTTCGATCCCCTAAGTCACTCAGGTTTTTTTCCAAAAAGAGCCTAAAAATCACTCTTTCTTTGCCATATCGGCATCGGCATCATCAATTAACCGGTCACCAAGCTGGGGAGAGTAAAAGTAATAGACAAAAAACATGGCAGGTTTCCCGTCCTTTTTCTGAAGCGGGTATTTATGGTCCGCAATGGCTTTGGCCGCTTTTTCAAAATAAGATTTCGGAAGGGCAATATTCAGGGACTCCTTCGAATCGCTTGCGGCATCGAAGATATTTGCCGTGCGGACATCCTTTATGGATGCGTCATCATTTTGAATGACCGCAAAGATGACTGCATAAAGTTCAAAGTTGGGGTCCTTCTTCAGATGCTCGCGGATGGTTTCCGCATGGAGCATTCCGGTAGTGGCTAGTAATAAAATAAGCGATAGAAAGCGCATGCCGATAAATTAATGTAGGGCGTATATTACTCCAGAATTGGGAATGTTGACGATGATTTACTGTTGAGAGGAATTAATCACATCGCGTCTTACGGCTTCGAGGAGTTTATTTTCATCCCAAGCGCGAAACATATTGAGATCCTGCTTATCCACGATATTTCCTCCCGAATCGAATTTCAATTGCCACCGCACAGCAGTATCGAAGTCCGTCGCAATTTTTTGAAACAAGGCATCAGCGTCGATCTTATCCATGCCAAGAATTTGCTTTCCATAACTGGCGAAAGCACTTGCGGAGAGATTATCGGGTTCCCTATTGGAAATACTGGAAAGAAAGCTCCGATTAAGAGCGATGTGCATGGCGGCATCAGGGGATGGCTCATTTACAATTAATGACCACAGCCCATTACTTTTTAGAATGTGCTCGCGATATGCAGGATCGGAATAAAGCAGGCGGAAGTGCTGGTCGTGCTCATAAAGAGATGCGGCATCACGATAGCGCTGCCAGGCAACGAGACGACCAGGAGCGTCTTCGCTATCGGGCTCGAATTGCTTAAGAAGCTTTTCTCCTTCGGTATCGGTTATCAGTCCTGAAGGACGTGCAAGACGAATGGTATTCTGCCAATTCTGGATCTGGGTTTTCGTAGGAGCTTTGGCAATTAACGGAGTTTTCGGGGCGCCTTTTATACTTTCCTGACTTTTTTGCGCTACGGCGGCAATCACCTTGCCATAAGCGGATGCTGTGGCGGGAGATTGCCACCAGCGTAAGTTGTCCGTTTTACGAACCCCCGTGACGTGGCCTTTATTGTCGATGACCGGTTTGAGGCTTAAAGGGTAATCCACATTCGCGGCAATTTTTTTAAAAAATGCTTCATTGTTCAACTTTTCGCCAAAGATGGCCATCGCATATTCATCGCGGAGCGATTCGTAATTCTGATTTTCCTCGCCGGTCTGCCATTCGAGAAATGCACGATTAGTGAGAATCATGGCGCTTTGCTGAGGAGATGCTTTTTTGCGAATGTCTATCCAGTCCTTCGAATCTCTGGCTGAGAGTAGACGGTAGTTTTCATCTGTAAAAAGAAGACGGTAGTGTTGCTCCTGTTCATAACGCTCTGAGTCTTTGATGAATTGCTGATAAATACGCAATTGCGCCTCCATTTTATCCAGCCGTAAGGAATCCGTTTCGCCTTCAACGGTATCGGAGATACGTTGGGCCTCAAGGGAATTAATAACCCATTTAGGTCGGGGAAGAATAAGCGCTTTTTCCCACCTTGTCTCCTGGGAGTTTTGTGAGACAGGCGATCTATCTGCGGCTTTCGCTGTGCCGATATACGAGGCCGCGAGAAGCAGCATCGTTACAACGATAAGATGGCGGAGAAAAGACAGCATTAGTGATACCTATATCAAGAATTTCCCGGGGGTGAAGAATATTGAAATGAGGAAGATCGTTTTCCCTGATCGTCTATCTGCGGCCTGCTTGCATTTGGAAGGAAAGCGGTGATAGGCTGCTGGTTAGTTCCGTCGGCTTCCCTATTACATGTATTGGATTTTTACGAAAGCGGTTTCGACTTTCATGAATGGCAATGGTGCTTTCTCATGCGACGCAGTAGTGTCCTGGGATTTGGTCGTTATGAAACTCATCTAATGAAGCAGGGAAAATCCCACATCGATTTTCTCGATTATCTTCGAGGGATTGCCATCGTGATGGTTTACCTTTTTCATACTTTGGGAGAGGCCTATCGGGAGGGGCAATTGCCATGGACTGGCTGTTTCAGGAGCTTGCAGGTGTCATGGACATTTTTGCTACTTTCTCCCACCACGATGGGTTGGCTGGGGGTGGCTGTATTCTTTGCGCTCAGCGGGTTTTGTATTCACTACAGCTATGAGAGAGGCGCGCGAAAAGGCATCGGGGAGTTTTATATACGCCGGATTTTCAGGTTGTATCCACCGTATCTCATCGCGCTGTTGATTTTTGCTTTTGCTTATCCATGGCACAAAGTGCATTTCAATGGGCTATTAAGCATTGCCGATTTTTGGTCTCATATTTTTCTGATTCACAACATCGATGGCCGGTTTCTTTATGGAATAAATCCGGCGTTCTGGAGCATAGCGATCGAGTTTCAGCTCTATCTGATTTATCCCGCATTGCTTTTCATCGTACGCCGAACGGGATGGCGAAATTCCCTTATTCTTCTCGGCTTGTTCGAGATTGGCATGCGTGTCATCGCAGGAATATGGGCGGTTTCATATACCCCCACTTCAACGAATTGGTTCACTTTTTCTCCGTTTTATTTCTGGTTTAGCTGGGCCATCGGCGCGGCATTGGCTGACGCTTATTTAAAAGAAAAGCCTCTTCCCTTTGCGCAAAGCTCGACGCTCCTATGGGTTGTACTGACGATTCTTTCCTTGCTTGTAAAACCACTTCTTCCTCTTGCATTTCCTTTTGCTGCGCTCGCGACTACCACCGCCATTGCCGGGCAACTCGTGCGACCTCGTCTTTTCACCTTGCCGGGACTGGGTTACCTCCGTTTTGTAGGGATTACGAGTTACAGTATTTACCTTCTTCATCAGCCGATTCTGGGTCTGGTGCCGCGCATGATAGGGCGATTTGCTCCTGCATTGGCGACTCATCATACGTTTGTATATTTCGTATGCATTCTGATGTGGTTTCCGATTGTATGGATTTCCCGCCTTTTTTATCGGCTGGTAGAGTTACCGAGTATCGAAGTCGGAAAGTGGTGCATCCGTAAATACGGTTCCCGTCAAATGGTTGCTTTCGAATAATTTTATCAATTATTATAAGTTATTTATTGTAAGGAAGATACAATTCATTCACTCTGCAATTTGAAGAAAAGATAAAGATTTAATTATGTTATCTTGAAAATCAATCTGGCAGCAGAAATAATGTCCGTTTTCGAATACTAAAATCATGGGTCGTCATCTTAGGCTTAGCGAATTGTTTTCCTCCCCACGCATTGTTAAGAGTGCCGTGATTTATGGCTTTGGCCTGGGGCTTCTTCTTTTCTGTGCGGTGGTCATGAGCCATGTCGATCCCGATGGTGTTTACGGGAGTTCATGGCTGGATCCTTACGAAATTCCACTTCTTTTACTTTGTTTTCTTATTTGTTCGATTGCGCCGCTGTTTTCGCCATGCCGATCGCGTGATCGATTTTTACTTTTTATGTTAACGACCGGAGGCTTTCTGGTTTGGACACTGATATGTCTGGTTGTTTATATCATGCTGGTGCAGCTATTCCCTGCTGTCCCTCTTCCTGCCGAGTAGAGAGAGAGCTTCAATCTATTTTAATCGATGCGGTATTATCTTAAAATTTCGTCCATTTTTTCCTCATCCAAGTTTTTCCCTGCACTTGCCCTCTATGGAAGTGGTCTTGGTCTGCTGGCTCTTACCTGTATTTGTATTTCGCATGTTTACGGGCTGCATGTGGCTTCATGGACTGCGGGGTTTCCTATACCCGTTGTGGTGCTCAGTTTTCTTCTTTGTGCGGCAGCGCCCTTTCTCACTCCTTGCCGGAAGAGTGACCGCTGGTTGCTCCTGGGAATCGGCCTCGTTATTTTCGGTTTATGGTTTGCCGTATGCGCAATTACCTACACGTCGGTCGTGAGTGCGGCGCATTCAAGCGAAGGCGCTCAATTCCGGCATCGGGGAGATTAAACAAAATCTGTACTAAGAGCAGTGAGGGCAGGACTGCGATGGCACATAGCGTGGATCGCGCTGTTCTTGAGGAGTGAGAGTCGCCTGGCAGCAGAAACAAACTGCGGCATCGGCTTGCTTGAGATTTGGATCGAGGCTTACACGTTTATCAAAAACGAAGCATTCGCCTTCGTAATGCGTTCCGCCACACTCTTCGAAATATTTCAGAATGCCGCCGTCGAGTTGAAATACCTGCTCAAAGCCACGTTGCTCCAGAAAGGATGCGGCTTTTTCGCAACGAATACCACCCGTGCAGAAAGTAACCACCGTTTGCTTTTTCATTTCCTCGGGAAGCTTGGTTGAGGCTTCGGGAAATTCGCGAAAATGCTCGATGCCCATCGGAATCGCATCCTTAAACGTGCCGAGCTTGATTTCGTAATCATTGCGCGTGTCAAGTAGGGTGACGGGACGGCCTTCATCCAGCCATTTTGCAAGCGTGCGAGCTGATAGTCTGGGGGCAGGATTTCTGGCAGGATCAATTCCCTCGACCCCAAATGCGATGATTTCTTTTTTTAAACGCACCAGCATGCGGGTAAAAGGCTGGTGGTCGCTTTCGCTGTATTTTGGGGTAAGATCTTCAAGGCCAGAAATCGCGTGTACCTCGGCAAGCAGGAGATCGATCTCGGGCTTTAACCCCGCGATAAATAAATTGATGCCTTCCAGACTGAGCAGAATGGTTCCTTTCAGTTCCCATGCTATGCACTTTGCCAGCAAATGCTCACGCAACTCGGGCAGTTCCTCGAGAGGAGCGAATTTATAAGCGGCGATGTTGGTGAATACAGGCATCAGGAATTGCATAATTTAGCGAAAATTCCTTCACACGCAAACCCAAGATCATGAAGTTTTTGCCCAATACCAAAAAGACTGTATTCCTCATGAGGTGAAGGATTTATGAGAATGGGCTTGGCAAGGCTTAAGCCTTTATCTCAATAATCCCCCAATGGAACGCATTGCTTGTTTCGGAGACTCTATCACCTACGGTCATGAATTTTCAGTGGGACATTCATGGCCCGCGCATTTGAACAGACAGCTCGAACTTCTTTTTCCGGGACGTTTCGAGATTGAGAATCGTGGCATCGGTGGTGATACGACAATCCAGGCCCTGGATCGTATCGATTATGTTCTATCCACTCGTCCCAAATGGGTATTTATCCAATTCGGGCTCAATGATTGCAGTGTGCGACCCGGACGCAAGATTCCGCGGTGTGGGCTTGCCACCTACCAGGAAAATCTTGCCGAAATTATTCGTATAATCCGTGTGCACAAAGGAAATCCCATTTTGCTGACAAATCACCCTATTGGCAGCGGGATGGCGAAAAGTGCGCAGGGAAATGGACGTGACTATATACTGAATTTTAAACCTTATCAGCCCGCGATCCGCGCGGTAGCGAAGAAATGTAAGGTGCCTCTCATTGATTTGGAGGCCGTCATGCTCAAGGCGAAAATCAAGGCGACGGATATTGTCCGCGCAGACAAGGTGCATCTTAAGCAGGAAGCGAATCCTCTTTATGCGCGACTTGTCCTGGACGGCTTTATGGGGATTCACCCTGAGTTGAAAAAACTTCGAGGAAAGAAGTAATCCTATGAACGAAAGCGGTGGAGGCTCAGGACTTAAGCCGACTTTAAATTTCCCCGGTGTGCTAGGGCAATCCATCGCGAGTATCGGGTTGACTGCCTCGGTGGCTGTCAATATCCCGATCATTTATGGCATAGCAGGGGCTGGCACGTGGATTACTTATCTTGTTGCCACGGTGGCGATTCTCCTGGTGGCATTAAATATTAATCAGTTCGCCGGGAAATTCGCATCCTCGGGTGGACTTTCTGTTTTCGTAAAGGAATCGCTCGGACCGTGGGCGGGAATCATGACGGCATGGGCGCTTACCCTGGCATATGTCATCGTGGGGATGTGTGTGCTTGCGGGATTTTCCGAGAGCGTGCACGCGATGTTTCAACACCTGCACTTGCCCTTTCATTCCGCCGTCTTTTACGTACTCTGCATGGCTGCCTGCACGACGCTGGCGTGCTGGGAAGTGCGATTTTCGGCGTTGCTGATGTTGGTTACGGAAGTGCTTTCCGTAACCGTAATTACGATTTTATGTTTCATAATATTGAAGAGACATGGATTTACGGTGGATTTTTCTCAGATCACTCTGCAGGGAGTTTCGTTTTCGGGTGTTCGCTCGGGGCTGGTGCTTGCGGTGCTTAGCTTTACGGCATTTGAAAGTGCAACGACCTTGGGAAATGAAACAAACAATCCTTTGAAAACAATTCCTCGAGCGGTTTTCATCGCTCCCCTAGTTGCCGGGATATTTTTTATTTTTGCAGCGTATGTGCTGGCGCTCGCTTTTCATTCATCCCCAGTGTCGATACTGACATCCGATGACCCTCTTGAACTTCTTGCGCGGCAAATGGGGTTGGCGGATTTTGCGGTCTGGATCGCATTTGGAGCGAGTGTTTGCTTTTTTGGCGCAGCGCTGGCGAATCTCACTGCGGCAGCACGTATTATCTTTTTCCTGGCACGAAAGGGATATTTGCCGAAGGAACTTGCCGTGGTACACAAGCGTGGCACTCCTCAGACTGCATTGATCACCGCCGGTTTGCTGGGTGCAATAGGAGCTATGACGTTTGCATTCACTGGATGCAAGTCGATGGAGCTTTTCAACTATACGGGAACGGTTGCAACTTTTGGATTCCTCGTGGCCTACTTCCTGGTTTCCATTGGTGCGCCGATCTATCTTTACCGGCAGGGAGAGCTTACCATTCTTACGCTTCTGGTTTCCGTGCTTTCCGCACTTTTTCTCTTATTTGTGGCAGTTGGAAGTATCTATCCCGTGCCGCCTGGCCCCGAAAAGTATCTCCCTCTGATTTTCCTCGGCCTTTTTGTCGGAGGAGGGATTGTTTTTACGAGTATATATCGATTTTCCAATGCTGGGAACCACGATGGGGGATAAGGAAGTCGGAAAACCCCTTGAGTGTGGGGAGGGGTTGTGCAGTATTGAGGGAGTTACCTATTAAACCAAATTTATGAGCGACAAATATTCAGCGTATGCACATCCGGAAGCGTTGGTCACTACGGAGTGGGTGGCGGCACATTTAAAAGATCCTTCGATCCGTATCGTGGAGAGCAATGAAGATGTGCTTCTTTATGATACGGGGCATGTCCCCGGAGCGGTGCATATCGATTGGAGAAGCGATCTGCAGGATAATACCGTGCGAGATTATATCAGTCCGGAGGCTTTTGCGGAGGTCTGCTCGAAGAATGGCATTGGCCCGGATACGACGGTGGTATTTTACGGTGACAAGTCGAACTGGTGGTCCTGCTACGCGCTCTGGGCATTTCGCCTCTATGGTCACAAGAATGTAAAAATCATGGACGGTGGCCGCGACCTGTGGGTCAAGGAAGGCCGCGAAGTGACTCGTGAGAAGCCAAAGTATGCGAAGGTAAATTATCCCGTGCCTGCGAAGCGGTATGATAAGGAGATTCGCGCTTTCTACGAAGAAACGATCAAGCACAGTAACGAGAACAAACCACTGATCGATGTGCGCTCACCCGGAGAATTCAGCGGTGAGATCACTCACATGCCGGAGTATCCCCAGGAAGGCGTGCTTCGTGGGGGCCATGTGCCACATTCGAAAAGCGTGCCATGGAAACGTGCTGCAAATGATGACGCCACTTTCAAATCCGCCGATGATCTTCGTGCGATTTACGAAAAAGAAATCGGTCTGAAAAAAGGCGATGACATCATTGCCTATTGCCGGATCGGCGAGCGCTCGAGCCACACGTGGTTTGTGCTGACCTACCTTCTTGGTTACGACAAGGTGCGGAACTACGACGGCTCCTGGACGGAGTGGGGGAATAAGGTGCGGGCGCCCATCGAAAAAGGAAGCTAATGCCGTACCCTCCGAAGTTGGAGCAGATCATTGATCTTTTCGAGCATCTCCCGGATGAGGAGAAGCGCGAGACACTGATCACCTATGCCGATCAGGCAAAGAATCAGGAGCCGAAGGAAGGGGATACGTTTGATCTCGAAGATGTCCGCAAGGATGAGGAATGCACCGACACCGTGGGGATTTTCCTGCGTGTCGATCCTGACAAGTCCGCGCATTTCAAGGTATCGCTGGGCCCTCAGGTGCAGACGCTAACCCGTGCCATGACCGCTATTTTGTGCAAGGGACTGGATGGTATGAAAGTCGGAGAGATTCTCGAAGTGCCGGCAGATTTTGTTCCCAAAATTGTGGGTGCGGAATTGATCCGTGCCCGCAGTCAGACGGTCTATTACATTCTCACACGCATGAAGAGCACGGCGAAGGTGTATATGAACCGCGAGCGCGAGAATGCACTTTCCTGATTAACGAAGGCGCTTGTTAAGCTTTTGGATACGTTCCGCGAGGACATTGTCGGCTTCCTCCACTTCTCTAAGTAATTGAGTAGTGGAAATCCAGTGGCCTCCGAATGTGGTCACTGTCTGGCGTTCAAGATTATCATCCGTAACGACCGTGATCTCATGGTTGGGCGCATATTTTGCGGTGAGGCGCTCGATTACTGCATCCGCCGATTGGCCGCTTTTTGAGTAAAATATCTGGATGTCATCTTTGACATGTTCCTGGGAGACGCGAGGGCCCCGACCGTCAAAAATAAGGACAACCTGATAGTCCGAAGTATCCTGAAAATCACGCAAAATTCTGGCCAGATGCTTCCTGGCGTGCTCGGTCTTTTTGGCGTGCATGCTAGCCAGATCTTTCCACTGAAAGATCACACTATGCCCGTCCACCAGTAGAAATCGTCTTTTCATCGTCAGTTTTCCCATCCTACTACAGGAAAAGGACTTGGAAAACTGAGAAAAATCTTACGAGAGGGCTTGCCCTGACTGCGAATCCTCAATATAGGTAACAGTTCGCTTTTGATCTTTCCTGAGTAGCTCAGTGGTAGAGCGGTCGGCTGTTAACCGATTGGTCGTAGGTTCGAGTCCTACCTCAGGAGCCATTTTGTAACTGGTATTCTACCAGTTACTTACACTTCTGAAATTGGGCTAAAAGTCCAAGTGTCAGCAGAATTGTCAGCAAACGGCGTTTCGACGCACTTTCCTGCACTCTGCAGGCACTTTGCATTTGTGGTCAGCAAATGCCTCCAAACAAAAAAATATGGAGGACATTCAATGAAAAATCGCTACCGCCTTTTCCGCAGGGGCCAGAAGTTTTACGCCCACGATTCGGAAACAGGGAAACAACAAAGCCTGGGAACCTCAGACAAGAGAGAGGCACAACGCCTGCTCATTGCCCGTAACGAGGCCCAGAACAACCGGCTGCTCAATCTGAAGATCGCAGAGGCCCACCTGGCCGCTCATGACCCCAGGATGAATACAAGGACCTGGCAGGACGTCATGGATTATAGGCTGTCTCGTACAACGGAAGTAAGGGAGTCCACCATGAGGAGAACGGTAGTGGCATTTAAAAGTAAGCCGTTTAATTTCATCAGGGATAAAAGGCTCGTGGAAACCGTCAGCGATGACTTGCTTCGCGTTCTCAAGGCAGGCGGCGTTTCTACGAACGTCCAATTGAGGGTTCTCCACAATACCGCTTTAAAACATGACTGGCTCTTACGGCGCGTTCTTTCCGAGGCAGCTTGGCCAAGGATCAAATATGGGGAGACCCGTGCGATCACTGCCGAGGAACATCAAAAAATCATCGCCAAGGAAAACAGCCAGGAGAGAGCCCACTTTTACGAGGCGCTTTGGCATACGGGCGCAGCTCCTGTGGATATTGCCAATCTGACC
>JBDTJR010000175.1:0-6440 GCA_039935735.1 Chthoniobacterales bacterium
GCGCCACCATCACCAGACAGCTCAGGCTCTACCAGTCTTAACTCCCACCCCACGACAGCGATCAGCGCATCGCAATATTCTTCAGTCACGCTCAACTCCAGTGCCGTGGGAGATGTAAGTCTCAATGCGGGTCATTACGGTAATCTCATCGCAAATAATGGCACATCTTTCGTTCTCGGAGACCCGAATAATCCAGATGTCACGCAGGTTTACAGTTTCCAAAGTCTTACGCTGAATAGTGGAGCCAGCCTGAAAATCGTCGGCAAAGTCATCATAACCATCTCGGGAAGTATCAACTTAAGCAATGGCTCCATACTTGGAGCCTCAGCGCATCCTGACTGGCTCCAGATGCAATTTTCCTCCGGAAACTTTACGGCAAACTCGGGCAGCACGATGTACGGGCAACTCGTCGATCCTACGGGAAGTGTCACCTTTAATGCGGGAAGCGTGTTCACGGGAAGCGTCACCGCCCAGAGTCTTACGATTAATAGTAACGGCGTCGTATTTGACCTGCCG
This sequence comes from Chthoniobacterales bacterium, assembly GCA_039935735.1. Taxonomy (GTDB): domain Bacteria; phylum Verrucomicrobiota; class Verrucomicrobiia; order Chthoniobacterales; family JBDTJR01; genus JBDTJR01. The sequence goes on from JBDTJR010000175.1 coordinate 517, forward strand.
CCGGTCATTCAAAACTAGTTGATATTCAACGATAAACCTCTCATATCTTTTCCGCCCATGCGATTGCTGAATCTTCCTCCAGACTCCCCTGTCGGCTTGCGAATCAAAGAACTCTCTGCCCAGGAAGGCATCAGTGACTTTTATCTCACCCCCGGCGAACGTATTTCCTACAAAATCAATGGGGAACTTATTTATGAACCATTGATTTTCGAGATGCAGGTTCCCGATAATCTGGAGCCGGGCTGCCATGACAGTGCCATGGATTTACACGGCCATCGCTTCCGTGTGAGTCAGATGATTACGCGGGGCCGGTTGCGTTGGGTCTTACGCTTGCTGCCCAGCAAAATTCCCGATCCGAGTGCTATACGGGTGCCTACTTCCTCCCTGAAAGCTTTTTTGGAAGCAAAAAACGGCCTTTTTCTAATCTGCGGCGCTACCGGAAGCGGAAAATCCACGACCATTGCCTCCATGGTCCTCTACCGCGCCCTGCGACGCCGGGAACACATCATCACTTTTGAAGACCCCATTGAGTTTATTTACCCCTCCCCACTGCCTTCTCTCGTCTCACAGCGCGAGATGGAAACCGATGAAGTCGATTTTTCAAAAGCGTTGCGCGCAGCGCTTCGACAAGCCCCCGATGTCATTATTGTCGGTGAAATTCGCGATGGAGAAACGGCGGAAATCGCATTACAGGCGGCAGAGACCGGTCACGTGGTAGTAGCCACCCTGCATACCTCATCGGCCGCGCAAACGGTGCAGCGCTTTCTCAAGTTGATTCCCAGCGATCGTGTCGATAATGCACAAGCGACATTGGCCGACACACTGCGGCTTATTCTCTGCCAGCGGCTTTTGTTCGATGCAGCCCAAAGCAAGCGCTTCCCGATCCATGAGGTCCTTCTCCCTTACGACGGCGTCACAAACATCATTCGCCACGGAGACTTTAAGAAGCTGGATCAGGAACTTGAAACCGGCTGGAAGCGCGGTATGAACAATTTTGATAAAAGCATCGAATTGCGAGAAGTCGACGGCTTTCACAGCAGCAAGCCAAAGCCGACCGGCTTCAGCGCCGAAGAAGTGCAGGATTATCTTAATCAGGAACAGACAACGGTCACATGAAGGTCAAAGACATCAAAGACGTTCTTACATTTGCGGCTTTCCGTCCGGAGCCCGACGACAGTTCAGCCACGTGGCTCCGGCGGTTTCCAAATAAAAAAACGCTTGTGCTGAACATCGGTAAAAACAACACCTCGTGGCATGCGCTTGGAAAAGGCGGCGTCATCCTCGATGGCGGAGTCCACCAGGGAGACTTTAAGGACATCGCATCCACCTTCGCCTCGGAGTGGCGAAAATATACCGAGAACGGATGGTGCAACATCTCTATCAATAACCGCTACGTGATCAGCCTTGAGAATAATCTACCCCGAAAAGAGGGCGTGGAAAACATCATGCGCGTAAATCCGCGCTCGGTTTTGGGTTCGAAGTATGAACGAACCAAACGCTACGCGCTCACCAGCAATCCGGAGCACGAAACCAGCATTGTTCTTTCCTGCGATGACGAAAGCATCAAAAAAGTCGAGTCCATACTAAGCGAAACCAGCCTCCATGCCGGTCGCATCTGCTGTGGCACCTACACCATGCTGCGAAGGCTGATCGAGCATGCCAATGCAGGCGGCAAGCCTGGGGCTGTATCTCAGAATTATCTTTTTGTAGTGTGCTGTGAGGGATCGGTCTGCGTTCTTACTCAGGTTGGTGATAAATGGTCCGATCTCCGCTCGCGCACCGATTTCTATGAAGAGGATACCTCCCCGGTACTGGATATGGTCGCCCCTCTGATCCGTGAAAATGAGCAGCAATCCATGGAAATCCTTTTTGTATCCGATAAAGAAGGATCTGACTTGCCACTGAAACTCACCACAAGGCTGGAAAACGTCAAAGTCACCGACCTCACGCAACCCAACCATCTCGTCGGGTTGCTTGCCGATTTGCGCTGAAAATGAAAATCGAACACCGCATCATCGACGACTTGAAGACAGAACGTCCTGACGTAACCCCCTGTCTACCTACTTATTTCCAACTGGTGCCCATACTTTTTTATGTCGTGGTAATTGGAGGCATTCTGTTATCGGCTGTTTTTTTCCTCTTGTTGCGAAATGCCACATTCGCCGAGGTTTCATGGAACAATGAAAATGCTCAACTCAAGCAGTCCCTCACCGCAATGCAGGGTGAACGCGAATTAATTGAGCAACAAACCCAGCGAGCCAATTCCGTTGTCTCATGGGTGGAGGGAGCACGAAACATTCAACCTCTAGTCGTCGCAATCATCCGAAACATCGAGGAAGGATCATCCATTGCAGAACTTGGCCTCACTCGCGATCAGGATACCCCCACCCACCTCAAACTAAAAATCAAGCTCAACACCCTGGGATTACGACAACTGGATGCCATTCTCGAAAAAATCGCCTCTTTTAACTTTAAGACCTACAACCCCAATCAAACTCAGAGCAAAGGGGAAATAGACTATGAGGCTACCCTCATCTACCAAAATACCTCCGAGCCGCAGGCAACTCCAAACATAGACAAGCATCCATGAGCAACAAACACATTGCCTGTCTTGTCATTTTGTTCTTTGCCGTGCTGATCATACAGGGCGTCATCATGATTCGTACCCGGGCAACCGAAATGCGGGGCAACGCAGAAATCGCCCGGCGAAGCGTGATGGAGGCAAAGGCAAATATTAATAACCAACGTGCGGCGCTCGACAATCTCAAGCTCAAGTCAGCGGCGCTCCTTGGTTATCTGGATGCATGGGAACCTTATCTTGCCGCAGTCTCTACTCCGGAGTCGGGTGAACTTTACATCAATACCCTGATTAAGAAAAATAATCTCCTTCTGCTCTCTCAAAGATTCGATGTGATGCCCAATAAACTGGAGCTGCCTACAGCCTCGGCCTCAACTCCAAAATCGACGAAAGCGGTCACAATCCCTCAAATGGTGCGCGCAAACCTTATTATAGAAGATGACTTCATCAAAACCATTAATTGGCTCGGCCAAATAGAAACGGATCTGCCTACTGCCCGTGTTTCCAACCTTGATCTTATTCGTGGCCAAAGCGGCAACGATCTTAAGATGAATCTTATCTTCGATGTCCCGCTTGCCAAACCCGCTATCACACCGTCTCCCGACAAATGAGCAAGCTCCTGTCCCATACGATCTTTTTTGTCTTTATTCAGCTCGCCGTGGTCATTGCTGATCCTGCGTCCGATATTGCGAGTATCGGTTTACTCCCCACCCAAAAGCCCGCGCAAACACTTTCAAAAGAGCGGAATCCCTTCGTTCGACGTGAAACTAAAGTCGCCGCAACCACCAACAATCAGGAAACAGAGGAACGCCAACTGCGCGCGCTTTTGGGAAGGATGAGCGTCACCGGGTTTATCCGAGGACAGGACAGTACCAAGGTTTTACTCCAGAACCTTATTCTCAAAAAAGGAGGGACACTTCCTCCTCTGATTGAAAATCAAACCGAGCAATTGATCGTAGCGAAAATCACAGAAAATCAGGTCGAGATCGATTTCGTCCAAACGGATGAAGATGCCTCGCCCCGAAAAATTCTAATTCCCATCAATCTTCAACCCCAGGTTGAAATACACGCAACCGCACCACCTCCCGCAAAAGCCCTCCCGAAGGGGATTAAAGTAACGCCCGTCCATTCCACAAACTCTCCTCCTGTAGAAACTGGAAAACTATGAACTCCATAGCCAAATCCCTGCGGACTCCCCGCAAAAGCCAGATTGCCCATCTGCGTCATGGATTTGGATTTTCCCTCATTGAGCTTCTTGTCGTCGTTGCCCTTGCCAGTGCGGTTATCACCGCAGGAGTTCTTATGTTTCAAACTCTGGTTTCCAGCGACTCGCTGCGCTTCTCGTCTGGAAACGTAAATGTTGGCGCGGCTCTGACAAATTTTTACGGTGGCAGTCTCACGACAACAAACGCTCTTTATGCCCCGAGCTATGGCCAGGCGGCGCAGGCGGAGATCGTTCGGGATAAGTTTATCGGCGATTTGCAGCAGGCCTCGGCAGTCTTTTGCCTGGGTCGCAACGGATTGAATACCATTCGTCCGATTACGATTCCCGTCGATTCCACTCTGCAAGGGAGAAATCTAGACACTCCGGAAGCATTCCGCCTATTACTCGCCTCTTCGTTACCGGAATCTGCCGGTATATTTTCCGCGTATCGGGGAGCCTCCACTGCAACAAACGCCTCTATCTTTATCCTCACTCCTTCCTCGTACGCCACGGAGTTTTCCGTGCTTGCGGTCTATGATATCGACCTCACGCCCACAACAAGTCCTGCCGGCACTTATGCGAGCGTCAAACGCTATGAAGGAGGCGTATACACGGATTCGTATGATGTCTTTTACCCATCCTCCTCGGGCACGTTGCCTTTTAATCCTCTCGTGGTCGCTTTCGAGCGCAGTGTGCGCAGTGTAACCGTCGAGTCAGCTACGATTGATTCTCTAAAGAAGGCTGCGGAACGCCCATTCTATTTTATTTGGTGGCCTGATCCCGCTGCCCATACGCTTGAGGCACTCTCGGCGCCCTCCTTTTCCACGACTGATCCTCGATACGCTTATTCGTCCATGGGCGGCCGCACGTCATTTTTCTTTGTGGTACCCATGTTTCCGCCTCTATGAATCATTTTCTCACATCTCTGTACGCACAACCTGCTCACAGCAGACGAGGGCTGACGAATGGCTCCGCTCTGATCATAGCAATGCTTCTTATCGCCGTCTCCAGTGTTCTGATAACAGGCTGGGTCGCCATTATTACCGCACGCAGCGGAATGGTTAACCAAATGACAACTACCACCCAGCGTCGCATCGCGCTGGAAAACTCCAAAGCGCTCGCGCAGGAATTCGTACTCGAGCGCATCATTCCCTCCACATCTGGAGCAGAATTTAGCTATAACCTGAGTGATCCTGCCTGGGGAGGGATCGACGTGCCAGGATGGGCAAGTGCGCCATTTCTCTCCATTACAAAAGCTGATGGCTATAACCACTTCAATCCCGGAAGCGGAGATGGCTACACATTGGATACATTGATTACGCTAAACGATGGCACGCAGACGCCTCCCCAGTATATATACCATGTGAAGTCCCGCTCGCCGCTTCTCTCTGGCATCCTACTCTCCAGCCAGACTCCTACACTCACCACCCCGCGCACATTGGCAATCGGTGCCATTAACGTCAGTGGATCGGCCTTCGTATGGACTCCCTCTACTTCCATGAATTTCACGCCAACCTCCTATGCTACGGCAGAGCGTGTGACTCCGGTAACCACCTTCGCCACCTCCGGTGGCAGCACGCTTCTCATGAGTAATTTTGCGCTTCCCCCAACCGCTGCAAATCCCCGTACCGGCGATCCAATAACATCACTTTACATAGGTCTATTCGACGCGATCAATAACTCCAACGCCGCAGCCAACTCTTCTGTAGCCAAAGCGACAACACCCATCCTCGTGGACGGATCAGCCATTTCATCAAATGGCGTTGTTTGCGATGGCAACGGCAATGTTACCATTACGTTGAATACTCAGGAGCTCACCAATGTTCACATAACGGGAGGCGCACCCACGCCCTCACCTTCGCCCTCACCCGCACCCCCAGCCGCACCCCCCATCACTACGCTCACCATTCAGGGTCAGGCGGCGGTGAATGATGTGGCGGCGGATGGTTTACCGAGCACTCTTATCGTCGTTGATCAGGTCGCTGCCAGCTCCCTCACGAGGATTACCCTCACGCAAAACAATAGCCGCCGGTTTATGCTTGCCGTGAAAAGAGACAGTCTGGGTAGTGATCTACGCGTGGAGTTTACCACCTCCTCTGCAACATGGCGCATGCTGCTCGAAATCGAAAATACAAACGTGCA
>JBDTJR010000176.1:0-6699 GCA_039935735.1 Chthoniobacterales bacterium
TTTATAAAGATCCAGATACCACAGCGGCTGTGCCTTGGCTCCGGCGGTTAGACAGGCGCAGGGCAAGGATGATTTATCCATTTGCAGCGGCACCTCTTCGGACATCTTACAAAGCGGCCATCGGCATTGCTCCAGCCCGCCATAGGTCGCTGACTCTATGCTGTAGGCGGGAAAATCGGTGATTCCCTTATGTTTCGCAATCGGTTCTTGAAATACCTTGAGCTGATGACAATACACCGAAAATGCAAACGTATCCTGTCGCCGTAAGCCGATCAGGATATGCGTATCCCATTGCTCTGCAATCGCAGCAAGGCGTTTCACGGTGCGCGTCAAATCATACGGTGAGAGAAAAGCCTCGCTGGAAAAGACATTTGTCTCATTCGGCTTCATTAATTTCGAGAACGCACGGCGACAGCGATCCGCATCAAATACCGCATCGTCTTCCAGCACGATCTCGCTCACCAGTTTCGTCTGATACCAGAAGGGCTTCTCATAGCGATAGCCCATGTAGTTCACTCCGCGCAGTTTTGGAAAAATATCGGTCTGCAACCATGTCGTCGATGTCCGCGGATACCCCACGTGGAAAAACATCCGAGCTCCCTTCCGATCCTGATTACCGAAACGTGAAAATAAAGAGGTAAACATTTGGATTATTTATTTAAAAACGAGAGGGTGCGGATGCCTCAAAGGTAAAGATATTAAGCTCTATGAATCAAGAGCTTTCGAGATGATAAAAGTGTAACTGCCCAAACCAAATCTGCACTGAACGATGTCAGATTCGCTGTGTTGTCAAAATAGCTATCCTCTTGATGAGGCTTCTTATTTAGTTCGCGGAAGTGCTCACATTAACGGAATGGTGTTTTGTGGATATCCCCGCACTTGTGGCGCAACCCGTAAGACCGAGATCTGCAGTAATGACCATAAGAAGAATAATAGTTTTCATATTCGTAAAAGAGGGATCGTTTCAGACCATATTTTTTGCATGTGTCTATGTTCAAAATAAAGTGACGGATTCTTGCTTATGCTGGATAAAAATTCGTAATACTTAGGCAGGTTATGAAATATTGTTTGTTTTTCATTGTTCTTTCGACCCTGCTTGTCAGTGGGGAGATTTCCCGAGGGTCGGATTCGCTCTTTATCACCGCAAGCCTGGAAACCCTTGGAAAACTCGAAACAGGGCAATCAGCCATGGAGAAAATTCATTGTTTGGAGAAAATCAAGATCACGCTGAAAAAAGGCGAAGATCCGACGATTGGCACATTGCTGAATTTATTAAATTCGGAACTCGAAAAGAATAAATGTGGATTTCAAATCAAAGTTTACCTCGGTGACAAACCGGGAAATTACTCCGACTGGATCGATCGCACGTTTTCCGTGAGGCTATCAAAGACCTATGAATATGAGGTCGGAAAATTTCATTCCACCAAACAATTTGCTGACACTCTGAACGGAGCCAAACTCCTGAAAGTTATTTCCGCCCTCGTGGGCAATGTCGGATTTTTTGATCGATGCGTAGTGCTTTCACCTGGGATTTATTTTGGGGAGGATGGGCGGTAATTCTTTAAATGAGTCTGTTTCGAAAAATCCTACCAATCTTCCTGACGTTAATTATTTTGATAATTGCTTCTGTCGTGATTCTTCATTACGGCCACACATTGCCAGGTCGTGTCGCCACGCATTTTGGGAGTTCGGGTCAACCAAATGGCTGGATGACTCGGGCAGAAATCATTCAGGTTTCACTTCTTTTCCAATGGGGATTTGCGCTTCTTCTACCGACCCTAATGGCAATAATTCGCTTTCTGCCGAGTGAGTATATCAATGTGCCTAATGCCAATTACTGGAGAATGCCGGAAAATTTCATTCGGGGTTTAAATTTTCTGTTTTTCTATTCCTTCTGGCTCTGTGTGCTCGATGCTATTTTCACGATAGGAATTTTTCTCCTAATGGTGGACGCAAATCGGAATCTACCCGTTGTAATTAATGGGAAAGCAATGTTTCTACTTCTCGGAGCATTCCTTCTTGGCATCTTGATCTGGATTATTCGTCTGATTCTTTACTTTCGGAATGAAGGCTCCGAAAAATAATTAACCGAGTAACGACTAGAGCGTCTCAAATGTATTAAACAGCGGGGCGAGATCGATCACTTCATTTGCCGCACTTTTTAGGCCGGTGCCGAGGTTTTGTGCGACAGATGCTGCTTCTATGCGAATACCGCGCCTTCTTAGTTGTAATGCGAGGTAAGCGAAATCTGCGTCACCTGTGACGAGGATTACGACATCGGGGCGCATTTCGACGGAGAGTTCCACCGCGTCAATAGCCATGAGAACATCGACGTTTGCCTTGTAGTGCTTTTCTTCGGTTGGTGAGCCGTCCTTCGCCATGACCATAAAGCCGTGACTGCGGAGCCAGTGGAGGAATTTGTTTTTCTTCTCGCGCTCGATTTTCCACTCCGGCATATCGGGGGGCAAGCCGGCATAGACGACCATTTCGAGCAAACGACGGCCCTGATCGGCTTTTACGAGGTAATCGCGGAGCTTTACCCAATCGAGGTTGCGATTCGCAGATCGTGCGGAACTTACAACATTGGATTCATCGACAAAGATCAGGACGCGCGAAGTGCTCATTTCCCACCCGTAACCGTATATCCCGCCGCCCGCAAGTCTGCAGCCAGCTCGACCTCCATGCGCACGGCCTCGTCATAGGGCAAAGGATTCAGATATTCGTAAAACTCCGGCACAAGGCGAATGCCATATTTGCGCGCCGTCCATGCCGATTTGTAGCCGTTTTTGTGATTCTCGAAGCGATGTTCAACGGGAAGTCCCGTCATCCCCACATAGAGGCAGTCCTTTGCGGGATCGCGGTTTGGATTTACGCGCAACACGGAAGGGTGTTTAGCCACCTTTGGATCAAGCAGAATGACGTAGATATTGTGATGGTAACTATCCGCCGGATCTTTCTTCGGCTTCTTCCTTCGGGTCGGCATTCGATTATCAGTGCGTTAAATCAGGGTGATTTTTTCTTTTTCGCACTTCCAACAGAAATCGAAGTTCGCGGGAACTTTTTCACCACATGTATTACACACCCAGTCTGTCGCATCGGTCTCCTGGGGTTTATAAAAGGGGCGGAGTATTTCCATTGCTCGGTCGTAATCTTCGTCATTCATCACACACAGAGTCGGGCGACATAGAATACTGGGCGCTTCCAAAGCACTTTCGACATTTTGATTTCGAATCCAACAAAGGATTTCCTCTGAATCCAGAATAGACTTACAATATCCAACGCGCGTGAAGTCCGGATGGGTAAATATTGCACGCATAACGCGGGAGCTTTAAAGCGGTGGAGATTCCCTGTCCTCAGGGTGGGATTCGTGTTCGCCTTTTAGATCAAGTCCTTCGGAAGTCGAGAGCGAGATGGAAGGAAATCGATTATAGATAATCGCGATCCAGTCGCGATTGCTTTTTGGGTCGAGTTTTGTGAAGACATTTCCCCATGAGAATTCGTGTTGTCCACGGAGGTCGCGGGCGATGACGCCGTCATGAAAAACGCGGCGCTCGCCATCCTCCGGTGTACCCGCCTCGTAAAAAGAATGGCTATGGCTGAGGAACACGGCCTCGACGCGATTCTCCGGGCCACTGGAGATCTCAATTTCGAAATCGCCCTGATCGGAGGGATGCACTCCCATCTCGACTTGACTCCATCCCTTCACCGGAATCGCGCGGCGCTTAAGGGTTTCCACCTGCAAGCCATCGATTTGCGCATGCGGTCCCAGAGAGAGCCCGTCCGCAAATCCGATTTCGCCTGTGGTGGGAGTGATCATCGGTCAGGATTTGTCTCGAAAAATTCGCAGGCCTTCGTAGCGGGATTATATTCAATACGCCAGAAATCGTGTCCACCTAGTTTGAAAGTGCTCCACGTCGTACGCCATTCTTCATCTTTGATGTAGTGGGGCATGACGAAATTATAGAGGATATGCTTTTTGCCATCATGGATAATGCCACGGAGCTGGACACGGTAGTTTTTCGCATTGCCACAGATTTTATTGATATCGAGCCTGTCCCAGCCATCGACGCCTTTGGGATTATCAAGAAACTTCTGAATCTCCACGAAGCCTTCCTTGATATCTTCTGCAGCAGGGCTCCATTGTCCCGAAAACACGGCTTGGTGATCGAGCGGAATGTCGCAAACGGAGGGCGAACGCAGAAACGCCATGCTCATGAGCCCAAGAGCGAGGGGAAAAATAAATTGCAAAAAACGGGTGCGTGAGAAAATCATCAAAACAGCCTAGCCGAATCCGGCCTCGCGAGCAATGCGACAATTTAGGGCCCGGTTACCATAGAGCACCGCCATTTTTATCGGTATCCATGAGGCGCGTGGAGAGGATCTTCGTGGTTTTTGCCCCACATTCGAACATGACATCATAAAGAATGGAGAAATAGCCCTCCGTGGAGAGATTTCCCCGCTTTTCATCCTCGCTATCGATCTCTTGAAACATCGCGCGGTAGCTGCATTTGAGATGGGTGTTATCCTTCCACAGCAGGTCATTAATCGTAATCATATATAGACGGGAAAAGTCCCGATCTTTGCGAGGCAGTAATTTTTGCGGGGAGTTATCTTCCTCCAGTTTTAAGCGCTGCCAGCGGGTTTCTTTCACGTGGAAAACGGCGAGATGATCGAATTTGCCATATTCGTTCCATGATATCGCGACAAGCGAGGAGTCGGGACTCCAGATCGCTTTAATCGAACGTATATCGGACGGCTTCCAGGTTTGGAGAATCTTATTATCGGGTTTTGCGCAGAGACTGATGAATATGCCGCTTTCCTTAATCTTCACTGCGATCGCGAATTGTCCATTCGGTGAATCGTAGAGATGAAAGACTTCGTCATTTTCTTCTCTTTGCGCAATCGAGGAAACTGCGGATATTGCATGGGAAGTTTTCGGTTCCGTATTGGCGAACGCTTTTACCAGTGAAAGCAAGGTCAGCGCGAGAATGACTTTCGAAACAACGCACAGCCCATTTGTTTTCATAATGGGCTACTACCAGTCGGGGATATTCGTGCAGTGTTGTGCGCTGCAGTGTTTGTGTTTACGGTTCAGGCGAAAACCATTCACGCCGCAGAGCAGGAGAAGAAAACCGGTCAATCCGCAAAATACGATGAAGGTCATCCGTTCATGATGGGCGCCGACAATATCCACGACCTGTGGATTTGTGGGCAAGTAGCGGATGTGCGCGATCTGTGGGCCCTGTTTTCCCGCCATGACCATATCGCGATAAACCTCTTGAGGGAGGCTCATATGAGTCTGCACGGCCCGGCCCTCGACGGTGTTGAAATTCAGGATGATGGAATTATCCGGGTGAGCTTTTCCATGGCTACCACGGACAAGGGTGCCTGACTCGATCTGTGCATCCACCGCGATACCGGATTTAGCAAGTTGCTTGTCGCGCACATAGTAAGTGCCGCTTAGATAAAGCAATGCCAGACCCGCAAGGATGCAAAAGCCAAAAGCAAACCACACATTGAATTTCTCAATCGGTTTTTTCTCGTGGGTGCTCATTGGAAAGCTTCGGTGTCAGATAAACACAATACAGTAGGGGGAGCGAGCCTAATATTCCGAAAGAACAGTCGATTAAGCTCCAATAAAAGGGAATGCCTCTGATCGGTCCGCAAATGAGTGCCAGCGGAATGACTCCCACGCACGCTACAAGACCACAGTAGAGAACCCATGCGTTCCGACGTGGCGCAATCCACGGGCCGAGGAAAAAGAGTGCAATCGTGAGATGCCCAAATGCAAGCCAGTCCGTGCCATACCCCACGAAGGGAAAGCTGGCATACGTTTGCCGCAGTCCGAAGGCGACATAAGCGATCCAGTATTTTGATCCCACGTAGCTTGCATACCGGGCAGGGTCGTCGATCCCTAGCAGTGAGGTCAGGATCGATAGCTCATGCAGCAGCGGAAATGCCGTTAACCCGCTTAGTGCCAGCCCGATGATAAAAACGCCAAGACTGATGCGATAGCGGGTGAGCGGGTTCTTTGCCATCTCATGGTCATACTACCTAGCTGAGGGTTCGTGCGGAGGGGCGGGAGGCGTATCTTTCGACTTCCCATTTGTCAACGAAGCACCGAGGGCGCCGAAGCCAAATACAAAGAATAGTGTAATGGAATAGAGCGCAATTTGGCACTGAAGCTGGTGAATGTCTGCATTCAATTGTGTTAGGATCTGTGTGCCGCCCTTGATAATGACGCGAAATTTGTCCTGTTCCTGAATGTCAACAGGCGAGGGCTTGTAGAGCGTGTAATGAGCTTTCTTATCTTCGTAGATAACGGGAACTCCGTGCATCTGGAAGATACTCATCGCGATAGTCTGGCGGTCGGTGGGTGAATCAGTGGCATTCAGCTTTGCCAGAAGCTGAGGAAGCGCGCGCGAGGAAAGCAGGGCAGAGGTATCACCCCGGAAAGCATAGGCATGGACGAGACGCGTTCCAAAAAAACCGAATACGAGACCGAAAAAAAGAAGAAAACCTAAAAATGGCCACACGATCCCGCGTGCAGCGTGGCGGGAATCAAGAGTGCCACGCAGGGAAATAAACAGTCCCAGGCTCGCCAGCACAGCAGTGACTGCGGTGAAGACGAGTTGAAACGTTTCGCCGCCGAACTGTCGGGGCGCCATCCGCTGGGCCTGATCCGGAAAAAAGAAAAAA
>JBDTJR010000177.1:0-3282 GCA_039935735.1 Chthoniobacterales bacterium
AACGTCAACTGGACTTTCTGGATCGGCACGGAATTCCTGGGGTGTTCTTTGTCATTCCGCACGCGAAGGCCACAAAGGTCGATCTCGACGAGGATGTGGAACTGGTCTCGATGATGCGGGCGGCGCAAAAACGAGGGCATGAATTTTACCAACATGGGTTTATCCACACGGCATTCGAATGCGGCATACCGGATCTCGAAATGCTCACGGTGGACCAGGAGGCGTTTAATTATTTCAATACGCAGCGGGAAGAGATCGAGCGTGGGCATACTCTTGGCGCACAGGTGAAGATGCTGGAGAACGGGCAGCGAATCTGGCGGCGTGTCCTCGGGGAAAACTCCGTGGGCTTCCGGCCGGGGTGGGGTGCGTATTGTGAGAATTTCTACCGCGCGCTAGGCATCCTGGGTTACGATTGGGTTTCGTCAAAGATTCCCTGTATGACGTCGTGGCTGTGGAGTATTGAGAAGTGGGATGTGCCGATGCTTTTCCGCGAGGGTATGAAGACCGAGCCGCATTTGCTCAAGCAGGGCGTGTGGGAATACCCCATGGCGGGAGACTATGCATTTCACGTGCCGTCGGACGTGCAGAAAATCCGCGACATGGTGGATCTGGGATTACGCGAATTTGAGGTATTTTTCGAACGAAAGCATCCGATGTTGTTGCTCTCGCACTACCACGGACTGGAATACCTCGACTCGACAGGATACGCCGTAAATGAAGATCTGATTCCCCGGTTAAAGAAAACGGGCCGAGCGGAATTTATCGGCATGAAGGAATTGGTCCGTCGCTATTCAAAAAGCGGCTAAGTCCCTATAAGATAGCCTCGCGTGGGAGTTGGCGTAAAAGAAATGTTCGTGAATTGGCGCGGATTGCGTTATGTTCCTGAACTCCATGAGCGAAGTATTAAAGGAGATTTCCTGGAAGGATGTGATCGCCTCCATAAGCCTGCCTGCTCCCGCAGAGCGCGCTTCCCGCTCTCAACTCGCCTGGATGCGCGAAAATACGCACTCTCACAAATATGATGAAGTGGCGGTGACGCTTCAGGGCGACCATTGCTACGGCGTCGATGGGCAGATCGTTCAACTCGCGCCCGGCGTGGTGCTTAGCCTGCCACGAGGCAAGCCTCACGATAATGGCTACCCACCGACGCGCGCGGAATGCATCGACCTGTGGATGGCCTTCCTGCCAAGCGGACATGTGACAATGAGCTTCACGGTATTGAGACCTTCGCAGGAGGAAATGATCATTCCGATTCCATTGCCCGCCGCCGACCTGCACCCTGAGTTGACCCGGCTGGTAACGCTCTTTGATGAGCACGCGGAAAACCGGGAAGCCGAGATCGCGAGGCAAAACGAATTTTACCTTCTCTATTTCATCACACGGCTTTTTCGCAGTCTGTCGCAAATGAATTTTCTTCATGAAAAGATAGACGAGCGGGCGATCATCAAGGGAGTGCGTCAATATGTATCCGAGAATCTGACGGAATCGCTCACTCTGAAAGATCTGGCAAAGGTCGCGGGCTACAGTCCGTTTCATTTTCACCGCATGTTTGTCAAAGCAGAGGGCATCACGCCGCACAACTTCATCGAGCGCGAGCGCATTGATCTCGCATGCTCGCTTCTGCGGACGGGAAGAAGCGTGACCTCCGCTGCATATGACTCAGGCTTCGCAAGCTCCTCGCAGTTTGCCCGTACCTTCCGGAAACATCTCCACGTGACGCCAAGTAAGTGGCTGGTGGGTTAAAGAAATCCCTTTTTTGCGTGGGATAACGGAAGCTTTTTGATGGGCCTGTGGCTTTATGATTTAATCCACTATCGCTAGAACTTTGTTCAGTTAGTGGTGCTTCGAATTTCCTGTTCTTTTCACTCGCATTGTCCTTTTCTTAATCTCCCACTACAGAGTATTTTATCTCTTACTTCTAAACTCATCCCATAATTATGAAAATATCGCTTCCTGTATTGCGTCCTATTCGCCTCACACTTCTTACTTTTATATTTTCGGCCGCTTTTTTTCTCACCCTTCCAGCTCAAGGCGCCGCTCCTAAATGGGAATACACCGTAGTTAACGCCAGGTTAAACAACGGAAATTTAGAAAACCTTCTTAATTCTTACGCAGCCAAAAGATGGGAACTCGTTCAAATAACTAAAGAGGGTGTTGCCATCTTCAAACGCACCAAATGATACGTGCGGAATAAAGAGATGAAGCTAACCGGTTAATGACGTTCCGGACTTGCCGCACTTTTCGGAGTGGCGAACCTAATGCAATGGTATTGGCTTTGTTCCTTTTTAGGTGAAATAACGGAGAGCTTTTAAAAGTCGCGTTGTGGAACGGGATTGCGTGAGTTTTCAACTTACGCTCTGCGGAATGCGCTACGCGATTAAGGAATCTTCAATTAAATTGAACTGGCAGTCGAACCCGTGTTAGCGCCGTGATGCATTCCTGCAAAATCTTCAATTGCATTAACCTCCCTGTTACAACAACAAGCTCGCAATGGAGTTCAGCATCGATATGAGGAGAGAATGAAACCGTCCTTCTTCTGGTTATCTCCCATATCTTCATGAACTTGGCGTGGTACGGACACCTGAAATTTAAAATGTCGCCCTTGTGGATGGCTATTCTGGCCAGTTGGGGACAGGCCCTCTTTGAGTACATCTTTCAGGTGCCTGCCAATCGCATTGGCTCCAATGAATGGAACGTACGGGAGCTGCGACAGGCGCGTCTATGAAACTATGCTTAGGCTTTGACCGAGCGGCGGCGGCGCATCTCGCGCACGCCGGCTGCGCCGAGAGCGAGCAGGCCGAGGCCGCCGAGGGCGGTGATGGAGGGCTCGGGCACGGCGGCGATGGAGCCGGTTTTGAACATATCGCCATCTACCTGGTCGGCGCGATCAAAGGCTCCGTAGATATCAGGATGACCATCGGCCGCGATGAGGCTCATTTGGATGGGGATGCCATTGGAGTTGTTGGTCACTTTGAGGCGCAGCCAGCCGTAGTAGAGGTGTCCGCTGTGGGAGCCTTTTAGCCCCACGTAGCCGTTGGCGGTGGCTCCGCTCACGCGGGCCGGGAGAAATGCACCGCTGGTGCTTAAGGACGAGCGTCTAAAGGCTCTCCCACCGGGGATAAAATCGGTGTGGCCCACCTTGATGGACGCGTTGGCGGGCAGGTTGAACAAATTATCGACCCCACCTCCCGCCACGGAGAAACCTGCGATGTTGGCTCCAAAGACCCCGGTCGCGGTACTTTGCGACTGTATCCCAGTGAATTTCAAAGGGAAAAACGCGGC
>JBDTJR010000178.1:0-8915 GCA_039935735.1 Chthoniobacterales bacterium
CGCCAGGGGGGCAGCGTTCCCTTGCGGGTGACGTCCGTAAAATATGTTCCGAAATCTGCCTCATCGTGGATGCGGGCGATTTGCTTTTTCGAAAATGTCGCTTCCTCATACTTTGTCTCGATCGTCACTTCGTCCTTCGTATTTTTGACGATCAATCCGTGGATGGCCGTGCCGTTTTTCAAAATAATGGTATCAGGGCTTCTTATCATCTGCGAGCCGGAGGAAACCGACGCAGACAGTACGAGAATAAAAATACTGACCCCTGCAAAAAATCTAATGGAATTCATGGTTGATGACGGTGCCGTTAGCAGATAACAGGATGAAGCATCAATCAATAGCATAATGAACAAGCGACTCCTTTTCTCAACCTTTGTCGCCATCGGCATGGCGGGCTGTGTCACTGCGCCCACGCCGCCGCGTCTTGCCAATCCCACGGCCCCCGTCCCTCCTGTGGACAAACATTTTTGGTGGGGGACTTCCACCAGCAGTTTTCAAAATGAGGATGAAGGGCTCTCAAAAACTTCTCCTTACTATTTCAAAACCGATTGGGACGTTTTTGCGGATGAGGGCCATGCGCCGCATCGTGGGGATGCCAGCAGTTCCTGGACACGTTTTGATGCGGATCTCGCTGCGGTAAAGTTGCTGGGAGTTAATCATTTTCGTTTCAGTATCGAGTGGGCACGTGTGGAGCCGAGGCCCGGTGTTTACGACGAGGCGGCGATCCGTCAATACGTTCGAATGGCGCGCGAGCTCAGGGCGGCGGGAATCGAACCTATCGTGACCCTTTGGCATTTCACATTCCCTTCATGGCTCTACGACAAGAATGACAAGTCGGCGGTCAATTTTCTCAATCCTCAGGCCCGTCCTCACTGGAACGCTTTTGTCCGGCGCATGGTGCGTGAGCTGAAGCCGTATGTGCGTGCCTATGTGCCGCAGAATGAACCGAACGGCGCCGTCCAGCTAGGCTACCTGGGTGGTCATTGGCCTCCCGGTCTATTGTTACGTCCCTACAGCTACAAACATGCGCTTCAGGCCTCGGCCGATATGTTCCGCGATGCGGCGAACATCATTCACCAGGAACGTCCGGATGCATGGGTCATCGGTATTTATTCCGTGCCGAACTGGAAGCGTAATTTCCTGCTCGATCCCACGGGCATGACTTACAATACGATGATGCGGCAGAACTTTGATCATCTGGATAAAGTTTACGATACGGTCGATGTCATCGGGGTTAATTATTATTACACGCAGGATGCTGCGATCTCCGCTTTCCTCAATCACGGGCAGGGTGAGGTGGGTTCCCGCTATACACAGATGGGCTGGCAGATTGTTCCCGAAGGGCTTTATGATGTCCTGCAGACGGTCTTTAAGCGCTATCGCAAGCCGCTCATTATTTCGGAAAATGGCCTTGGCACGCAGAGTGAGCAGAAGAAAATCCGCTATTTCCGCGACCACATCAACCAGATGCGCCGCGCCATGGCGGACGGGGTGACTGTGCAGGGCTACTTTGCCTGGACGCTGGTGGATAATTTCGAGTGGACAGAAGGGTATACCGCGAATTTCGGCCTGACTCATTTCGATCCCAAAACCAAGGTCCGTATTCTCGGTCCTTCGGCACTCTGGTATCGCGATTTCATTCGCTCCCACCCGATGCCTTGATCACGGGAGGTAGGTTCAAGGAGGGTAACTTCGGGAAATCTACTTTCTTTTTTCGAGCTTTGAGGTTACCCTTTGGAAGGTTTCCACCCCTCCCATAACTATGAAAGAAGCGTTTCTCTCTGTAATTAAGAGATTTTCCCGCTCTCGGGACTTCACGATCTCCATTGCTGCCCATCTCATTCTCATCCTGATTTTTGGAACAGCGGTTGTCGTTATCAGACCTCCCGATAAGCCCGATATGGAGGCGGATATTGCGGTGATAGACCAGGCTCCTACCGGTCCCCCACCTGTTGCTCCGGGAACGCCTTTAAACAATAACAATAATCCACCACCACCCAATATACAGACGCTGCCCTCTCCTTCTCAAAATCTGCCCTTACCTCTTCAACAGTTCGATCTGGAATCGCCAATACACCTTGAGCCAGTCGTTCATTCGTCACGACCTGAGGTAAGCTCAACACACGTTGCTCCTACGCAAGAGTCTTCCTCCCGGATTTCAGCGGCTGCTCTTAATGATCTGCGCGCTACAGTCGGCCAATGGACAGGAGATAAACCTTCCAACACCCCACAAAAGGCGACGAAGCATCTCTATTCTTTTCCCGTTTTTGTGGGTCAATATGCGGGCGGAAACTGGGACTCGACCGTAAGAGTGAATAAAGATAAAGACCGCGTTATTGGCGGGAGCATCCCGAATTTGCTCTATTACCTCGATCAGGTATCCGCGAGTAAGGTCTATGGGAATGAGGATAACATTCATCTCATTCGCCTCGATAGTCCCGACCTGCTCGTGCAGCGACCGCCCTTTGTTTTCCTCACGGGAACTCGGGACTTTAAATTGACGGATAAGGAAATCGAAAATCTTCGCAACTATCTTCAGGTTGGTGGTGCGATCTGGGGCGATAGTTCCGTCCCCGGTCGCCGCTCCCGCTTCGATATCGCATTTCGTCGGGAGATGCGCCGCGTCATTCCGGACAAGAACAAAAATTTTGAAGAGCTTCCGAAAGACCACCCTCTGTTTACCAAGGGTTATTTTCATGATATTCACGCCGTTGTTCCCGGTCTTAATCATTACGATGAACCCGTCTACGCGATTAAGATGTACGGTCAGGTCTCGGTGCTGTACACTGCGAATGACTATGCCGATATGTGGCAGCTCGGACTTCGCGAGGATTTAAAAACGCATAAACAGGTTCTCGATCTGCGATTGGATGAAAATGAGAACTATGTGGCAGTGAATCCAGTGATGCTCAAATACCGGGAATCCTATGTTCACAATGTTTCTCCCGCAGCCCTCGAAGCCTCCTACCGCTTTGGTTCGAATATTATCGTCCATTTTCTTACCCGGTGGGACACACTCCTTCATCAGGATCAGAGGTTGTAAGGCGTTCTCACCTGCCAACTTTCGCAAAATCCATTTGTTCATTTTGCGAAATTACACTTATAGTGTCTCAGTGCTACAGGTATGAAAATCCCCCATTTTAATAATCCCATTCTTCAAAGGATCATTGAGCGTTTCAGTCGCTCGAGGGATTTTACGATTTCTTTTATTCTTCACCTTCTGCTCGTTATTATTTTCGGCACCACAGTCGTTTATAAGGCCACTCAGGAGCCACCGGATTTTGAAGGTGGCGATAGTGGAAGCTTTGTAGACCAGGATAAGTCGAACACGCCTCCTCCGCCTGACCAGCCTCAGGAAACGACGCAGGAGTTTTCTGTTACCACTCCTGTTCCCAATAACGCACCTCCCATTACGGCTATTACCACGACAAGCACCACGCCCTTGGATTTCTCCATGAATACCTCGGTCACGCCGGATATGCCAAAAACGCCACCCAAAGCGGTATCAAGTGCCGCCCCTACCGCGGCAACGACGGCGATCGGTACTTCCGGTATGAGTGTGGCAGCGGCCTCGAATATCAAAGCATTTACCGGAGGCTGGGGCAAAGGAAGCGGTTCCGGACAGGGACTCAAGCAGCGGGAATTTGAATTTACCGCATTCCTCGGTCAATACGCGGGTGGAAACTGGAATTCGACAGTCGAGGGTACCCATGAGCCGTTTACCAAAGGTAGCCTGCCTAATCTTCTCTACTACATCAGCAAATGGTCCAACGGCAAAATCAAGACCAATGAGAGAAACGTCAAAGCCATTAAATTGGATAGCGACGATCTTTTCACCATCAAGCCGCCGTTTATTTTCATGACGGGTACGCGGGACTTTAAACTGACCGATAAGGAGGTAGAAAACCTCCGTAAATATGTTCAGCTCGGCGGCGCAATATGGGGTGACTCTTCGGTTCCTGGCTTGCGCTCACGTTTCGATATCGCCTTTCGCCGTGAGATGCGCCGCGTCATTCCCGACAAGGATAAGGATTTCGAAGCGCTTCCCAAGGATCATCCTATTTATACGCAAAATTATTATCCCGAGATTCGCGATGTTCCAGCGGGCATGAATTATTATAAATTGCCCATTTATGTCCTGAAAATATACGGCCAGATTGCCATTATCTATACCGCAAATGATTATGGAGATATGTGGCAATTCGGTCTTGCAGAAGATCCCAAGACGAAAAAATTAGTGATAGATCTGCGTACCAATGCTCTGGAACAACACGTAGCGGTAAATACCTATATGTGGCATATCGTTTGCTATGGAGATTATTTGCACAATGTGAATGCGGAATCTCTCGATCCCACTTATAAATTTGGCACCAATATCATCCTCCATCTTCTTACGCGGTGGGAAGACCAGGTTTCCCGAGCGCCGAAACTTTAGTTTGCGCAAAAACGTTTAAAACGCCCAGCGTTTGCTGACCCTCGGAAGTTCGCCGGTAGAGTAATCGGTTTTCCCGATCGCACCTTCCATCTTTTTGCCCGTGGCGCGTCTCCAGCTCTGGCTCATGCTTTCCGCAGTGTAGCATCCCCAGCTCTTGATATGACAATCGGAGGAAAATAACCCGTGGTGAATCTGGTACAGCTCCGTTTCATGCAGCCAGGATTTCGATCCACTATCGATGTCATTGCTGTAATCAAACATGAAGCACGCCCGGTTTGAATGGCCGAAGTAATCGAAGTTCGCGATCTTTACCTGATTGCGAGGCATTCCAGAGTTCAGGTAGTTGATGACATCACTGCCCTTGTCAAACCACACGAGTTTCACGTGATACTTGTCCCGCACGGAATTAATCATGCCGATCAGGTCCTGATGCTCCTGACGTTCCGCTCGCCTTACATAGGCTCGCCTGTAAACCAGCCAGGTGATCGGCACATCAGGCCCGTTTTTCTCACGGATCTGCTCAATACGGATTCGCGAGGCATGGATAAAATTACACCACCAGTGGTCATGCGGAGTGGTCTTGTATTTTTCCCATTCGATCAGGGAGGGCCCGCCACTTACCACAATATACTCTTTTTCAATGGGAGCGGCTAAGAGGGTGCCACAATATAAGGCGGCAATGAAAAAAAGGGCGGGCGCTTTCATGTAGAGAAACAAGGAACCCTGAACGCCCCAAAAAGCAAGGAATTTGCGTTCTTTTGGCCACGGTAAATTGATATTTCCTTTCGGCGAAAAATAGGAATATTCCTCAGACTGGCGATTTACGCTCTTTTACATGCAATACATTCCTATTCATAAAATCCCTTATACCAGTTCCGTGGATGGCACGGGGCCATTGTATGCCGATATGATGTTTTCCGTGGATGGCAGGCCCAAACCACTGCTGGTGGTCATGCACGGCTTTGGAGGTGATCGGGCGCTAGTCTCTCAGGATATCCATGACCTTGCCGCACGCGGGCTGTTTTGCATCGCCCCGGATATGCGGGGCAGGGGAGAGTCTGCCGGGAAGTTCGATGCTTGCGGTTTAGATGTTCACGACATTTTAGACGCTATTCTGGAAGCCATCCGTATGTTTCCCGGGGAAATTGATACACGAAACATCAATATCTGCGGATACAGCGGCGGCGGCGGAAACAGCTTTGCCGCTTTCGCCCGGTTTCCCGATCTTTTCCATGTGATCGCGCCATTTTTCGGCATTGCAGATTTTGGTGCATGGCATCGCCTGCATGAAACTTATGATAAGATGCTCGACGATATTTTTGGCGGCACTCCCGAGCAACTTCCCCTTAATTATGCTGCGCGTAATTTCACACTCGCTGCAGCCAATAACCCTTCTGCACGACTCCACATTTTCTGGGATGAAGAGGAAAAAACATGCGATCCCGTGATGAATGAAGATTTTATAAAAGCCTATCGTGCCGCAGGCCATGATCGCTTAACGGTTCATCTCAGTAAAAAAGACGATGCTGTACGCTGGTTGCACGGCTATCGCACCGATCATCCACTACTCGCAAAAGGAGATGACATTATCGTGAAGGAAATTTTTTCATCGCCTGCCGATAATGCTCTTCCTTCCAAAGGAACGCTCACTGTCTGCGGATATGTTGTCACAAAAGATTTTCAGGTCTTTATCGAAGACGGCCAGCGGGGCGTGGTCAAAATCGCCTACGACCTGACGGGTGCAACTCCGGAAGTCACGGTGGTGGAAAATCCAGATAACCTTCCCGTGAATATCTCGCTTGATACGCCGCTCGCTATTTTTAAATAGCAACTCGATTAGTTTCGTTTGCTGCGCAGTCGGCGAAAAAATACGATGGACAGTCCCATTGCCGCAAGCACCCATATCTGCGGCTCTGGCACAGTGAATGTATAGACAATCGAATTACCCGAGCGTGTAAAGACGCCAGTGCCGTCCGAATTGGTGAAGGAATTTCCGGCGAGTGCCGCGAAGTTGCCATTGACCGTTCCTCCGCTAAAGAGCGTGTAGGTATGGCTGAGTTCCCAATACGGATCAGTCGAGAAGCTGATACCATCCAGAGCGATTTGCAGCGTTCCGTCCAGATTCATGGTGCCCGTTGGGTTGAGGATAAAAGTATCCCAGTCTACTCCGGCGGTTCCGTCATTGTTGTCCCGCAAGGCGGCAAGTTGCCAGATGGTCGTGCTGCTGCTGGCCAAACTCAATGTTGTGAGTGCGCCTACCGTTACGATTCCGGGGGAATTCCCTGGTGAGAGGGTTCCATTTACAGTGTATGTCGCTCCACCCGTCAGGATGCCGCTTCCGCTTAGCGTCTTGCTGGCGGCAAAGCTGATATTTTGACCGCCGGAATCAATCGTTCCGTTATTCATCACATCGGCGGTAAAGTCATAGGATGTGGCAGTTGCATTTTGAACCGTGGCCCCGCTTGCGATATGGACTGCTCCGGTGCCAAGGGCGGTCGCGCTCCCAACAGCCAGCGTGCCAAGATTCACCGTTGTCCCGCCGGAATACGCATTTGATCCACTCAAGGTAAGAGTGCCCGCGCTGGTCTTGACTAGCGCACCTGCTCCGTCGAGTGCGCCACTCAGTGTTGCATTCAGGCCATTGGTATCAATGGTCGATGAAGTTGACGCTGTGAGGGTGGCATGAACGCTGGTTATTAAATCCACACCAGCCACCTGGATAGTGCCTCCACCAAGGTTGAAATGGTAGGTGCCTGATTGAGTGCCGAAGACTCCATGTAGACTGTCGCCACCGATTTGGAGTGTGCCGCCGTTAAGGTTGTAGGTTCCGGTACCGAAGCCGGTCAATGTCAGGGTCGCGGTATTCGCCACCGCCAAAGTGCCGCCTGTCTGATTAAGAATTCCCGTGCCTTGTACCGCAACGGTGGTCGGGTACCAGTTACTGAGAATGAATTGTGAATTGGCATGCAGGTTCACCGTCGCAGTTCCGGAAATATCCAATTCCCCCGTGCTGCCACTGCTGCTTGCGCTTCCGCCACTCGTCCTCCCCAGGGTGGATAATCCGGCTTCCAGGCTCAGGCTTCCCGCGCTGATCGTGTAGGTTCCATGGCCGCCTTGATTGCCAATATTAAGCGAGCCACTCACGGAGACACTTCCACCCGTTTGAGTAAAGGTGCCGGTGGCTCCAAAATCACCGATCCGAAAGCTGGATGCGGTGGCGTCCACGATCGGTGGAGGAGGATTTCCAGGTGCCAAAACGAGACTTCCTCCGCTCATCGTGTAAGTGCCTACGGAGCCGGTGCCCGAGCCGACACCGATCTCATACGATGTCAGTGAGCCCGTGGTCTGGTTGAGATTTCCAGCAAGGACGAAAAATGAATCGATGGCATTGGTGGACGTGAGCGCCAGATTGCCAAGACCAACTTTAACGAGCTTGGCATTCACTCCCGTATTGGCACCGCTGAATGTCGCGTTGAAGCCATTCGTATCAATGCTCGAGGTAGTTCCGTATGTCAGCGTCATCGGGACGCTGGAGGTTAGGTTGGAATTGATTACCTTGATGCTACCCGCATTCAGATTGAGAGCAGCCGTGCCGCTCCCTGCGGCAATACCATTCGTACCGCCGACTTGCAGTGTGCTCGCGTTAAGAATCACCGTGCCGGATGACCCGCTGGTATTGGCGATGTCCAACGCACCATTGAGTGTCACCGTGCCACTATTCAAAGACAACGTGGACCCGTGATCCACAAACATGGAGGGCGTAACGCTGTCTCCATTCACAGTCAAAGTATTGGTGCTCAAAGCAAAATTGATCGTTCCGACTCCGCTCGTGGAAAGCGACCCTATCGTATCCAGGGTGGGTAAACTGATATTGAGCGTGCTCGGAGTGTCGATGATCGCGGCGGTCGATGAACCGGGCGCTCCGTTGTCCCAGTTTGCATTATTGGTAAAAACTCCGTCACCGCCTGCACCAGTCCAGGTTGTCTGGGCCTGCAGCGAAAAAGAAGCGGCCAGGCCGAGAATGATTCCCAGGAATACCTTGGCGAATCCGTAATGATCGGACGATGATTTTAAAATGTTGGGGGGCATTGTTTAAAAAAAGGGGGGGCTTATTCAAAAGTTTTGGCTGTTTGGAATCTAACATAGCTGCTGGTATTTGGCTCTCTAATATCGTCAAATATTTGGATTCATGGGATTATCTCTGGCTATGCCAGAGATCTGCGGGTGAGGCTTCGCATGTTGAAATGCGCTCCGCGCGGGCAGTCGAACTAAAGTTCTTTGTCCCGTCGAGGCGGTAGATGAACAAAGTCGCGGTTTTGAAGAAAATGACGAAGTATCACTTTATTACTGGGTGATCGACGGGACTCGAACCCGCAACGTCCTGAACCACAATCAGGTGCTCTACCATTGAGCTACGACCACCATTTGAGCCAGCTACCTTGGCGGGAAATCCACTGTCCGACAAGCAGGATTCTTCATTTTG
>JBDTJR010000179.1:0-7263 GCA_039935735.1 Chthoniobacterales bacterium
CCAAACCCCACGAGAATACGCAATATCCGGCTGCCTTGATGAACGGTGAGAAATTCTCCCGTCACAGCCCAGGCGCGTTCACGCGGCAGTTTTTCCAGTTTTACCGCACGCTGAGCCGGAAGCACCATTGTATTCAATTGATGTGTCAACTGGTCGCAAAGATCGTTCGCGATCTTTGCGCGAAATTCCGCCGTAGCCGTCTTGTTCCGATCTACGCGGAAGGAATCCTCCGTCGTCGTAAAACTCGTCACATAAATCTTCTTCGGCTCACTCATCTTAATATTCGTCGTCTCAACTTCGTCGTAGACGCTTACTGATGCACACCCGCTCAGAAAAACAGTGGAAACCGTCAATATAGCCAATAATACAAATCGCAAATTTCCCATTAAATCACCACACCAATAAATCATAGAGTATGTCCGAGTTTTTTCTTTTTTGTCGCAAGGTATCGTTTGTTATGGGGATTTGCCGTGGACCGGATAGGCACCTGCTCGGTAATTTCCATGCCGTAACCTTCCAGACCCACCACCTTCCGTGGGTTGTTGGTCATCAGCCGGATCTTCTTCACACCCAGTTCCACAAGAATCTGCGCTCCCAGTCCGTAATCGCGTAAGTCCGATGCAAAGCCCAGCTTCGCATTCGCCTGCACCGTATCCAGCCCCTGCTCCTGGAGTTTGTAAGCGTGAATCTTCGCTGCAAGCCCGATCCCTCGCCCCTCCTGTCTCATATAGACAAGTACCCCGCTCCCCGCTTTCTCAATCTGTCGCAGCGCTGTATGGAGCTGGTTCCCACAGTCACACCGTCGCGAGCCAAAGACATCCCCTGTCAGGCACTCACTGTGTACCCGCACCAGCACCGGCTTCTTAGGATCGATCTTTCCCTTCACCAGCGCCAGATGATCCATTCCATCCACCTCGGAGTGATAAAGATGCAGCTCAAATTCTCCGTAATCCGTCGGCATGAAAATCGTCTGCTCACGCGAAATCAGCTTCTCGCTCTTGCGACGAAACGCAATCAGGTCGCGAATACAGCAGATCTTCAGCTTATGCTTACGGCTGAATTTATACAAATCTGGCAGCCGCGCCATCGACCCATCTTCATTGAGGATTTCACAAATCACCCCCGACGCGTCCAGCCCTGCCATCCGCGCCAAATCCACCGCCGCCTCCGTATGCCCAGCGCGACGCAACACCCCGCCCGGCTTCGCTTGTAGTGGAAACACATGCCCCGGCTGCACCAGTTGCTGCGGCTTCGTCGTCTTCTTCGCCAGCAATTGAATTGTGACTGCCCTGTCCTTTGCACTAATCCCCGTGGATATCCCGCGGTGCGCATCTACCGATACCGTAAAATCCGTCCCGTAAATCTCGCGGTTATGCGCCACCATCCGTTGCAGCCCCAGTTGCTTTGCGCGCGCTTCCGTGATCGGCACACAAATCAGCCCTCGCCCATGCCGCGCCATGAAGTTTACCGCATGCGGCGTCACCTTCCCAGCCGCCATCACGAGGTCGCCCTCATTCTCCCGATCCGCATCATCCGTCACGATCACCATCTCGCCCTTGCGAATAGCATCGATAATTTCAGGAATCGGATCAAAGCGAGACTTACTCATATAAAATGTATCCCTCCTTTTCACTCTTTCCTGCCTCAAGTGCAAGTTCGCGTAAGAGCTTTCCTTCCTTTTTACAGTTCACTCCGCCTTTTTCTCCACCTTCGGCCAGGTAAAAAGCTCCACCGCTTCCGGCAGACCAGTCACTTTCGCACTTATTGGAATTCGCATCCCATTCTCTTTCTCCTCGTCCCATCTTCCATTGATCGCATGACTACTCGCGCCACTTAACTGCCACAGCACATACTCCTTGGCGCGTGCGTAGTCCGGCCCCTTCCTCCATGTGAACTCAATGACAGCATCCTGTCTAAAATTTTCATTGTCTATTCCTTCCTCATTTTTACAGAGCGAGCACAGCTCGACATCAGACCCAGGTCGATGTGATTTCGATAAAATGTGCCAGACGACCATTTTTTTCAAATGCGAATCCCAAATCGAGATCGCCGTTTTTATACTGTCAAAATCTAATATCTCATCATGAAAAGACACGATGCGCTTACCCGGCTGATCGGTAAGCTGATAAATGCTATAAACCAAATTCTTCTTATTTCTTTGAATAAAAGTTATGGTATTTCCCGATATGGATGGCAATGCATCCTTCGGCCAGCCAGTAGGAATCAATGTGTGCGTTTTAGGATCACAGAGCCACGAAAGATGATTTTCACCACCATCATCCAGACTACTCAATACATAATTTTCTCTTGGAGATTCGCGTTGGTTGATCATCCAATCCGTTTCTTTAAAATCATTACTATAGGGTGAGACTTTCCCCACGTACTGGTAAAACTTCCACCCATGACTCCATAACAGCAGGCAGAGATTCTCATCTTCCCTCCGTTTATTCTCTGGATGGCCTTGTAAATTCACCGCAACCAGCGCCGCGATCTGCGAGTCGGCGAATATATTCCCCCACAAAGCGTGATCATCTCCAACGATGATTTTTGCGAATCCTTTCCCTCTCGTCTCATTGGGCGCGATATCCTCCATGGCTGCCAATGCTCGTTTTTTCAATAGTTCCAAATTTTTGGGCTTTTCAGGAACGCGCTTCACCTCTGCTCCGATGACCATTGAAATACAAATCCCAGTCAAGAAGACATGCGCTGTAAAAGATCGAAGCATCGTCATGGCGTCTTGTGATTTTCTTTCGGCCATTGAAACCGCTTCACGATTTCCGGATTTCCTGTGACACTTATATTTGATCGTTTCAGAGGAGGAGGTGCTGATAATTCATTCTGCCACTCTGTGTCCAACAATCCGGGGTTGAGGCCGGTAAGAATCTCAAAAAATTCTGCGCTAGGAATAGACTCCGCGTAGTCCACTCCCTCTACCACCATTTCTCCCCGCATGATCTGACGGCTCTCCTCGTCATCGTAATCATCGCCTACTCTTATTTTCGCTCCCACCAAATTATCGATATCTTTAATTTCCCGGACATTCACAGAAATCGGATTCCCATTTTCGTAATTCCCATTTTTATAACTTCCATTGAAATACCAACCCACCATTTTATGGGATTTGTGATCCCTGAAAACAACATCACTGCTCCCATCGTCGCGGCTGTGAAAGCGCGCTAGAAATTCCCCCTTCCTGCCGTCCTTATATTCGTAAATCCATATCGTCGCGTCATGGAGATGCGCTTCAAAACCACGTGTGAGGCAAAGATAATTACCCGCGAGACGAAAAGGCCCCCAGTTTTCGAAATGCGTGCGGATCAGCCTGCCGGTTTTGACATCATAGTACCATGAAAGGTGATCGCCCGTGTTTCGTCCGATACGGCGCGATCCTTGCAAAAATGACGAGGGAACATCATTGCGATAATTAAGACCCAGGTTATAGACATTCCCCAGAAACTGCCGGAATACCCACTTGCCCTTTTGCCACGCGAAAAAAGAAAGATATCTAGGCAGGTGCTCACCGGGCTCCTCTTCATGAGCGGGCGCCAGATTCACCAGCGCCACGATCTCTTCCTTCGTAAATAGATTCCCCCACCAGACCGTTCCCTCTGGCGTCTTCATAATCTTAAGCGGCCTGCTCTGCTTATGTAAAAACCCCATCGGAGACGAGGCCGGCATTACATCCCGCAATAAACTCAAAGACTTCATCTCGATCTTCTCAATCTGCTTCGCAGACAAATCCTCATCCCCCGCAAATACCGCACTGCAAATTCCGAACGCCACCACACAAAAAGCGAAACACCGCAAAATTTGGCACATTCTGTTCGAAATGCTCATGAAGTAGCCCAGAACATAATTTACCCCCAATAAAACAGAAAGGTCAAAATGCTCGATTCCTCCCCAATAAATACCGCCTCCCCACTGGACGAATTTCCTCGAACTGCTACCCTGCCCATTCCATGTCGACACCCAAAACTCACATTTTCGCCATCGCTGTGGAAGACTATTCCGATCCCGCCATTCACTCCGTCGCTTACGCAAAAAACGACGCATTGGCATTCGTAGAAGTCTGGCAATCCCTAGGCGTCGATCCCGCAGATTGCGTCACACTTCTTGATGAAAAAGCCACGCTTGGCAGCGTCAAGTCCCGCTTTCGCAAATGGGCGGGCAATATTGCACCGCACGACCGCGCTATTGTATTTTATACAGGTCACGGCGCCGCACTCGCGGGGGAAAACTACCTGACCGTCCACGACACTGCACCTGAAGACATCCAGACCACGAGCATTCCGCTCGCTGAATTACTGACCACGCTCGGTAAACCCCAAAGCATCCTCCTCTTCCTCGATCTCAATCATACCGAGGCATCCGTCGATGCTGTTCTTAAAAAAGAGACCCTGCCTTCGAACTGCTTTGCGTTTATTTCCTGCGCAAAAAACGAAATCACGCACTCCAGCAAACTCCTCAAGCACGGCATCTGGATGCACTGCATTCTCCAGGCTTTAAACGGAGAAGCGACGACTGAAAACAAAACAAAGCTCACCGCTGTTGCATTACAAAGCTTCCTCGCCGAAGAAGTCCCCCGCCAATTACGCAAAACCATTACGGGTGCCGCAAAGCAAAACCCCGACCTCGTCGGCAAGCCCGCAAAAGATTACGTCATCGCAGACCTCGCCCCTCTCCTGCACCAGCGCCACGTCGCAATCGAGAATTCCGCCAATATCATTAAAGATGCCAGCCTCGCCGGAAACACCCGAGGTCGAGTCAAGGAACTCAGCGGCTATAAAAAACCAACTTATCCGTTAAAGAGCAATACGCAGTGGGAGCAGGAGTTCGTCCACAGATCCGGAACCACCGAAGTCGCCGCCGTAGCCGATACCATTCACGAAAAAATCCGCACCAGCTTCCGCTATAAGCGTAAAGATATCGATTTCGCCAAAGACGGGCCCACCGCCTCCATTAAGACCCCCGACTTCGATGTCAATATCGCCCTGTCACAGGATCCCGCCGATGCCGATCGCTACATCATCCGCACCCAGATCACCGCCTTCCGCACCCCGCAGGTCATCGACGATCCCATCTTCCTGAAGGTCTTTAGTCAATACTGCGACAGTGTCGTCATCGAGCTCGACACCACACTCAATCTTCAGGATAAAATCGACGAGATTGAGGAAACCGATGACTTAGCCGACTCCCTCACCTACGACGCAAACTGCACGGAATTCACTCTCCGCCTCCGCGACCTCCGAATCCTCCTCCATACCACGGCAAACCGTATGACCTTCTCTCTTGAAGGCGCAAACGATCTTCCGCTTCTCATCGCCAACACCCAAAAAGCCGTAAGAACACTAGCCGGCACCCACATCTCTCTCGGCCTCCCCCACTGAGAGTCGCCACCCATTACTTAGGTAGGGTGTGCTCACCGAGCGCAACGAGCGACGCAGTCGCATCCAAATAATTGGTAGGGCGGATTGTCCCTAATCCTTCCACTATTCTTTCCTTTCTTTGACTTGCCCCACCCCCCCCCTCATCCATTAAAAAAAGTCATGCACCCCTCTTATCCTGCCATCTATCAACCTCCAGCGGATTGGACCTCCTATCTGACATTTCTGAATCCCCTCAATCTGGTACAGCAATATATTGCATGGGGCTCACTCCTTACCCTTATCACCATCCTCATTCATGTGATTTTCGCCATCGGAATTCTCATGGATGCCTCACGTATGCGCAGCACTGGCGGCCGCACCTTCGTCGCCCCCGGTTGGATATGGGCACTCGCCACTCTCCTTGGCGGAGTAATTCCCGTATTAGCCTACTGGTTAATCCACCACTCTTCCCTCCGGGCCATCACTCCTCCATGGGTCGCCGCCCGAGAAAAAGCCTCGGAGAGGAAATAAGAGTAATTATCCTCAGCGACTTTCCCGAAATCTGTGGTATGTTGACGGATGGCTTCAAACTTCAAATATGTATCCCGCCGAGGCCCTGACAATATTACCGAGGAATTGGTAGTAGCCCTTTCAGGCCGCAAGTCCTACGAGTTCAAAGCCTTGTTCAGTATCATCCATACAGCACTTCAGGCCCGAAATGCCGCTAATGGCGGTGAGGAAATGTTACGCCTTCGCACTTACGACAAACTCCAGAACCTCGTGCAACAGGGTCAGGTCGCAAAAGTTGGCAAAAACTACAAAGGAGTCATCAAACCTCTCCGACTCCTCTCCGAAGCCCTCAAAGAAATCCGCCTCAATTCCCCGCTCCTCAAAGCATCTTTAGCTGCTCGCTAGCCGCATAGATTAAAGCGCGGTCTTCAGCGTCCGCTATTTATCAGGGCTTCGTGTATATCGTCAGGAGTGAAGCCATTCAAATGCGCGCTCGACGAACGCTCTGGCATGCGTAGTGACGCAGAGACCGTGACACAAGATCAAGCGATCAAACTCCCACGCAAGAATATGCTGTACCACGTCCTGTGCAGCAGCTCGGTCGCGAACCGTGAGCCGCCAATCCCGGGGGTTTCCGCCGCGAGGCGCGAGGACTCCGCCAAGTCGTGCCACAATCCGGAAAAAAAATCCCACGCGGTGGGGATCATGATTCTGGATGATATCGGTCACAATAAGACTTCGCGATTCGTGGTGAAAAAAAAGCACCTCATTTAAAATAGGATTTCCCGCGAACAATCGATGCTCAATCTCTCCACCCCATGCCACTGGCGTATCGTCATTAAGCTCTTGCGCTTTATGTCGCACTTTCGGATTGGCGTGTGCAAAACCAGGACAACTCAAGAACTGCGCCTCGGGAAAGTGATCGAGCCATTCATCAACAAAAAGGTCATGCAATTTATTGGGCGCAACAATGTACCGAACGGGCCCAAGCTCTTCTGCGGCCTGAAAGAGTTCCGGGAGTGGATCTACCGGGGAATGCAACCAGAGGCTCCCGTCTGTGAGTTTCACCATTGTCATACGTCGTTCAAATGGCAAACCGAGCCATCGGACTCGTCGTCCGTCAATTACCCAGATATTTTTCCCAAAAGAAAGCGCTTTTGTCCCAGACATACCAATGCCAATCCTCCGTTTTCATTCCTTCGGGTCAAGGTCATTTGCGCCTTTGGTCGACAACATTAATCTCAAAATAATAACCCTCACCACAGAGAGCTTCTTGATTAATCAGCCGAAGAAGGGGTAAATAATTACATCACTCGAATTCTATTAATTAACTATTATGCCCAACTCCACGATCCAACCCTATCTTTTCTTCGGCGGCCGCTGCGAA
>JBDTJR010000180.1:0-15034 GCA_039935735.1 Chthoniobacterales bacterium
TTGAACGCAGCCGTTTTCCTTCGTTGCAGGATCGATCGCCGTCCAGACGGTGAGTTTCGGATCGCGATCAAGGAAGGTCCAGCGGTCCTGATGCCAGGGAAGGAAGGTGCCTTTGTTTGCAGGCTTGTTCATGAACATGCCGCGGAAGATGCCGATATTAGCGTCGGCACCATAGATATTGGCGCAGATGTCTTCGAATACTGGGTCCTGAAGATATTTAAGAAACACAGGATCGTATTCGAGGGATTCGATCTTACGGTAATCCAGCGTAGCTCCTTTGAAGCCTTTGCTCTGTGGTCCTGCGTCCTCATAGGCACCAGTGGTGCTATCGAGCTGCATGAGCATACGATCGTAATTTACGCGAGCCTTGCCCAACATAATGGAATCGATTTCCTCTTGCATCTGGCGGAGCGTCGCATCATCGACCTTTCCGATTTTGAGATATCCGAGTTCGTCGTATTCCTTCCACTGCGCTTCAGTCAATTTCTTGAGCATATTATTCTTAGGGTTTTTGATTATTTTCGAAAGCCGTGTTTGGCTTCGATCTACAAAAAATAGCCTATTTCCCTGATTTTTGCCTACTCCAAGAAACGAACTCGTGGTATAAAAATCGAAACTCATGCCCGATCGAGAAATTAAAGACCCTCTCCCTCGCGCCGTAAGCACAAGTCGGCATCGTGCCTTGCGTACGCTGTTTCTTGATTACGAAATCACGATGATCTCGTGCTACCTGTGGCGAAACCTGGCCCCGTGGGCGCTGGAGTGGAGAACATGCCCCGACAGCTTTCTGCTTTTTCCTACGGTAGGAAATACGCGGGTTGTCTTAAAATCCGGAACTACCGTCGTCAAACCCGGAGAGTTTCTCATGCTTCCGGAAAATACGCCCCATGCGCTGGATTTGCCCGATAAGTTCCCGCACCTGCATCAGTTTTCCATTCACTGCCATATCCATGACCGCTGGGGACGCCCACTCCTGTCGCGCTTTGCATCCCCTTTCGGTGTCCTGCCTTCCCAAACAACCTGGGCCCCGATGCTTGAAGAACTCACTTATCTAATGTCTGCCGACCTGCGCACAGGGCAGGAGCGTGGCGAAGGAATGGTTCGCGATCTTCTCGCCTGGCAGCTTAGAAATGACAATCTCATTACACCCCATGTTTCCGCGAGTGATCCGCGCGTTGGAATCGCATTGGAAATCATGGAACGCGACTTCTCCTCTCCTCTGCTCTCCGTGGAGGATCTTGCAAGAGCGGTGAAAATAACTTCCGTGCAGTTGCGAAAATTATTCCGTCGCGAAACTGGCGTGAGCCCGAAAAGTTTTTTGCAAACCCTCCGCCTGCGCGAAGCCACCCGCCTACTTCATCACACCACTTCAAGTGTCAAGGAAGTCGCCGCCGCCTGTGGTTTTGCCAGCGACCATTACTTCCACCTCGCCTTCCGCAAAAGCTACGGCAGCACCCCTAGCCGATACCGTGAAAAATTGATATCTGAGGTTTAAGAGATACCCTTCCCCTCTTTACTTCCGATTCCGACCCCTCTAAAAAAGACTCCTCACCTCACCCCTCATGAAAGCATCAAAACTTCTTTATATCCTCCCCCTATCCTTCGCCTTGCTTACCGGATGCACACAGGTGCCGAGCGGGTCAGTTGGTGTCAAACGAGTATGGGGAAAAATTGACCCGAAGGTGCTTTCGGACGGGCTGGTGTGGTTGAATCCTTTTTCGGATTCCGTGGAACAGGTTTCGACGCGACTTGTCGATGTATCCGAAGAGGCCCATAGCGCGAGCCGCGATCTTCAGAATGTAGATACGAAGGTCACCATCACTTTCAACGCCACTGGAGAAATGGCGCCCCAACTTCTTACGAACATCGGCAACCTTCCACAGGTCAGCCGCGTCATCATTTCCCCTGCGATTCAGGAATGTGTCAAAGCGATCACCGCTGGCTACAGCGCGGAGGATCTGATCAAGAAACGCCCGGAGGTGAAGTCGCAGATTGAAAAAGCGATTTCGGATTACGTGAATGCAGTGCTTACCAGTAAAGGTATTCACAACGCGTTGAATCTGCGAAGCGTTGCCATCACAGACTTTAATTTCTCGCACGAATTCAACCAGGCCATCGAAAGCAAGGTGAAAGCCGAGCAGGATGCGCTCCGTGCGTTGAATGACAAGACCAAGCGCATCACGGATGCCGAGGCTTCCGCCGCAGAGCGTAAACTCGCTGCTGATGCCGAAGCCTATTCAAATCTCGCACGCGCAAGAGCCGAAGCCGAATCCATTACCGCCACTTCGATTTCCCGAGCAGCGGCAATTCAGCGCGAGTCCGAAGCGCTTGCGAAAAATCCTAATATCATTGAGCTGCGCAAGGTGGAAAAGTGGAACGGCACTCTTCCCATGTATACACTCGGTGGTGGCGCAGGGACGCTTATTCAGCTTCCGCAGGAAAGACCTTCCTCAAAAGAGGATCGCTAGACGGCTTTTATCTCAAAAAGAAAACACCCACGATTCCGCCCCCGATGATAAGCAGCGCGGGATTTATTTTTCTTCCAAAGTAGAGAAGCACAAACGTGCTCACCGCGATGACAATGGTCAGTTCATTACTGATCGTGGTACGCGCGATTGCGATTAAACCCGCAGCCATGAGCCCTACGATGACCGGCGCCAGCGCTTTCTGAAGACATTCCCGCCATGGGGATTTTTCAAAATGATCCCATACGCGTGATGTCCCCCAGGTGATAAGACCACTCGGGAGGAAAAATCCAAAAAATGCAAGCATCGCCCCTGCGATACCCGCGATATGGAAGCCAATCACCACCACCATGAGCATGTTCGGCCCCGGTGCAAGTTGACCGAGACTATATATGTCGCGAAATTCCGCATCGGTAAGCCACGGATGGGCTTCGATGGTAAGGTGTTTCATTTCGGGAAGGACTGCCGTGCCGCCTCCGACTGCAAGGATCGAAAGCAGGGAAAATACCGCGAGAATTTGAAAATTTTTGGTAACCATACGTGTTAATGATTTCCTGAAATTTCAACGTCGCGACTTGCGAGTTTTGCACGCTTCGGCGCATTCGGCCGATAGAAGAACATCGCAAGCGGAATAATGGTAATAAGCACCAGTATAAGCGAAACCTTGAGAATACTGATCAGCACCAGCGTGAGGACGATCAGGCAGAGATCGAGCGTGTGCTCAAGCTGCTTCCTGCCAATCTGAAGCGTGACCGCCAGCAGGACACCAACCGAAGCCGCACCGACGCCCTTCAGCATGCCGGTGACGTAAACATTATGGCTGTTATCCATATAGAACGCAGCAAGCAGCAATACAATGATCACTCCAGGCAGCGTCATTCCCGCAAAGGCAATCAGCGCACCGATGGGACCGTATAGACGATCCCCTACAATCACACTCATATTTGTCGCATTGAGTCCCGGCAGCGCCTGGGAAATTTCGAGCGCGGACATAAATTCGTCTTCATCCAGCCATGCCTTGGTCGTGACCAGGCTATTACGCAGATAGGCGACCACGCCACCCCCAAAACTTGTCCCGCCGATGAATAAAAACGTGATGAATATTTCCCACAGCGAAGCCCTGCCCCGCAGCGATTTACTCGGGGTAGCCGCTTTTTCTTCGGCGGGCTGCACGTCGGAATTACTCATGATTACTTACAACGGCAGAGCCAAGACGATACACGATGGCTGTCTTCGTGGTGCCAAGCAGCACCCACTCCGCAGCTTCGGTCTGCGCAGCCTTGAAGAAAATTTCGGAAAGTTCGCGGGGCTTGCGATGCACTTCATCGTAACGCTTGAATTTCGCCTGGAAGGCAAATTCTCCGACAAGTGATGTCTCACTCGCGCGATTGCGCCAAATGGCAACGGTCGCATTGCTTGTATAGCCATGACCAAAGTCAAAACTTCCCACGTCAACCTGCACTTCCTCGACCGCGACATTGTTTACCAGTTCGATTTTCTCCTTGGGCGAAACGTCAATGCCACCGAGCGCAGGAAATACGCTGGAAATATCTTCAAGCCCTTTCGTGAGCACAACATTCGCGGAGCTCACTTCACAATTATGCGAGTAGAGCACACGCATCTCGCCGAGCGTATCCTTGAGCGGAAGCACCTCTTCCTTGAACTTGATCCGGCTCTCGCCAGACATGCGCGGCATGATATCCGTCGCCGCAGCAGTATTCACATCTGAGTTACGAAACTTGATTGTTAATTCATCTTTCTCCTCGGGCCAGCCGTCCTTGTAAAAGGTGCGCTTCCGAAGAATGAAAGAGTTGTTATAGAGATCAAACTTTTCCGTGTCGTAAAAAAGCACTTCACGCACCAGACGCTGAAAGCCGTCTTTGTTCGTGGTGACTTTTACACCGAGATCCTTTGCGATCTTCGAAATGATCTTCCAGTAATTTTCAAACTCCTCGGGACGCGTAAAGCGATCCGCTTTGAGAAGAATTTTATATTCACGGTAATGGACATCATCGAGAGGATGTCCTTCGGAGGGAGGTTGTTTGCTCATAATGGGAGAGTTCCTGTTTATCAGGGTTGTTTTGTTTCCGCCACTCCGAAAAAGCGTTTCACATAAATCAAATACCCCAGAACGGGAACAAGCCAGATGAGCGTAATTGACAGAAACCAGCCTTTACCGAAAAGGTTCATCATCTGGATTTGAGCAAGTGACTGCGTAGGTAATCCCATAAGGCGGTAAATTTCCATCGGATCGTTGCGTGCATAGGTGATGACCTTGGCTAAAGTGAAGAGACAAAACACCAATAGCATCAGCCACCATCCCGTCAGGTCGAGCCGGTAGACAGCCCATGCAAGATAACCGAAAAGAATCGCGCATAATAAATAAATTATCCGCGCCTTCAGACCGATAAGAAAGATGCCAAAGAACGGAATGAGAGGATGTGTTGCAAACACCATGCACAGCATGCTTATGACGCTGAATCCCGTCATTAGGCTTACCGCCAGCACGGGAAGCGGACAACGATCTGTCCAGCTTATCGCGGGGTTGCGTGCCTCACAGGTAGCTTTTACATGCCGACTCCGATAAAAAAATACCCAAGCTGCCGGTAACACAACAAAGAAGAATCCGAGAAGAACAACCATGACGCCCATGATAATCCACATCATCTGCGGATTGAGGTTCGAAGGTTTTCCCGTAGAAAGCATTACGGACGAATTTATCTGTTCCATCAGGTGCGGAAAAAAGAAGACCATAAAAATAATCATCACGATGCCGATAATCAGAGTAAACCATGAGGTGATGAGGAGAATGGCGCGCGCCCAGCGTCGCGCAAGGATAGAGCCTATTCCGAGCCAAATGCCGACTACTGCCAGTCCGCCATAAATACCTATAACCGGAACTATCCCCAAAGGACTCGGCTGTGCTCCTCCTGTTTTGGTCGCCATCGCCTGGGCGAAAAACATGAGAGGGATAATCAATGCGCAGCACAGGCCGCCAAGAAGGGTGAGAATGCCAAAGATAACAAGACCAGTCTTACGGTTCTTGTATTCTCCGGTTATAACGGGAGCGGTGGATTCATTCATATAAGAAGGGGGTGACACCGGTAGTTCAATCATAGAACCCTGCTCCCAGCAAACAGGGAATCAGGGTTCTGGCGTCTAGATCGTTTTTCTTTGTCAATCCTGTAACTTTAAAAAACTTTGCAACCTTTTCAAAAACACGGGGTTTGTTCTTTCTACGTATGAAAAAAATGATTCTTCCTATAGCAGTTCTGGGCCTCAGCCTCGCCACTCTTCAGGTGAGCCGTGCGGCAGACCCACAGCCGTCTCCTGATAAAAAATCTTGTCCCGCAGCATCTTGTGACGCTCCGAAGGGCCACGGTTGGGGAGCCAAAGGCCAGGGCCGTCACGGTTGCGGAGCAGGTGGACATGGCAATATGGGCAGCATGTTTGCCAAAAAGCTGAACCTCACCGCTGATCAGCAAGAGAAGGTGAAAGCCATCTTTGAAGCCAGCCGTCCGAAGATGAAGGCCATCATGGATGATAATATGAAGCAGATTCGTCTTATCCTGACTCCCGAGCAAACCAAAGTACTTGATGACATGAAGACGCTCCATCAGGACAAGGCCGCCTTGAAAAAAGACAATTCGAAAGCCAAGTCCAGCAATCAGTAATACACTAAAGTAGTTAACAACATTTCGCGCCAGGCGAGGATGCAAATTCACGCCTGGCGCTTTTGCGTACAGAATAGCCGCCTGAAAAATCCGCAACTTCAGGTTGCCACTGCGAAATCACTTTTCCCGGCAGGAAGACGGATTTCGGATTGCGTGATTGCTCGGTGTAGAAGCATAAGCGATTCAATCCACGCGCCTCTGAAATACATGCGCCAC
The DNA here is from genome assembly GCA_039935735.1 of Chthoniobacterales bacterium. Taxonomy (GTDB): domain Bacteria; phylum Verrucomicrobiota; class Verrucomicrobiia; order Chthoniobacterales; family JBDTJR01; genus JBDTJR01. The sequence goes on from JBDTJR010000180.1 coordinate 6,356, forward strand.
CATTCGGGAGTCTCGGGTGGAAGAGGTCGAGTCAATTGCTTGAGTTCCAAATCGGCAAGTTCGCAAGCCCAATCGAGATAGCGGCTTTCCGCTGTCATTTCGAAAAGGAGTATCATCATTTTAATATAGGAGGCATTTGCGGGATAAGACCATTGGTCCTCCCCATTAAATTCCCCAGTCAGCTTTCGGGACTCTTCCATGATGATCACAGCAAACTCCCGGGCTCTATCGATCAAATAAGGGTCGCCGGTTCTTTTGGCGCAATAAGTGATATTGTAGGGCAGAGGATTTCCCCCCTCCAGAATCCATGGCCGGATAGACTGATAAAATCCAGAGCCTGCGAAAACATCCACCTCATTCAAAAGAGGATCCTTTTCAGCCGCCTTGTCTCTCTCCCCTTTCGAATAATACGTGTACCAGGTGGTATGCCTGATCGCTGAACCGTCTACATTTATCCACTGCGGAAAAGTCCGACTTTCCGCATCATAGCCATACTTCGCCATGCCGGTGATCAGCTTCAGTGCCATGTCTTCGAGTTGTGCGGCTAGTGTCTGCCCTTCAGGCATCTTCTTCCATTCGTCGGCAGCACGCAAAAACCAAACTGCGGATTTTCCATCCCAATTATTCGTGAAAGGCCGTGGCGGCATAACATCTCCATCGAGAAGATCGTCGCCAAACCAGCAGGGTACCAGCCCGGAAACTGGATGCTGCACTTTCTGCCATTTATTCGCAATCGCCTGTGCCCAGCCAATACATTCAGTATCTCCTGAATGCGCAAAGTAAAATCCCCACCACTGCATCATGTAAGCGCCTGCGTAGGCGGTGGCACAGTGATTTGAGCGAAATATACGGCAGGGCTTTTTTGCGGAATCGTCGTAATCGTATTCGCAAAATCGATTATACTCCATCGTCTCCGGACGCTGGATCAGGCCATAAAACATCGAGCGAAACATCCGCGCCATGGCTTCCGGCGCGGCGTTCCATAGAATGCCCAATGGAATATCATCCGTGGGCTTGAAGCAGGCTTCACCCGGATAGACCGATAACGGCTCAAGTCGAATGGCATCAAAATCCGCCATCTCTCCAAAATACCCAAGCCCTGAAAGGGGCTCGAATCCCACCGGGACAAAAGCCTTCGCCATGTCGTGGACATATTGCTGATAAACAGGATCACCTGAGACCTCCGAAAGAAGTGTCATTACAGGCCAGAATGAGATATCCAGCCGGTAGGGCTGATCTTCCATCGCAGGCTTCGGAAAAGGAAAAGATATCTGCTTGCTGTTGCTTCGTCCGCCAATCGTGCGAAATGCCTTACAGCTCACCTGGCTGGCCGTGATGCACAACGGCCCATCAGGGTTCCCTCCCCAGTGGACAGATTGTTTTTCCAGCAGTGTCTGCACCGCAGCCTTGGCGGCATCCAAATAACGACTCATAAATTCTCTATATAGTTCTTAAATGATGAAGATCAAGAGAACTCAGGTTTAGAAATTACGCCCCGCGATAATGCAAGCTGACGACATAGTAGGTATCCGCACCTCGTTCGGCGTCAAAATAGAAAAGCTGTAATGCCGTGCCCGCCTGCGACCATTGATAGCCAATGATCGTCAGCAAGGTTTCGCCATCGCGTTTTTTTGATCGGGTGATGAGTCTTCCGGTGCCATATTTTCGCTCCAGGCTGCGGCGCCAGTTGTCGAAGTAAGTGGAAAAACCAGAGGCATCGAGATTCGGTGGGCCGTACTGGAGTTCGACTTCGTTCAGCCCATCATCGACAAAATAAAAGATCGCCCGCTGGAGACCGGGTGCGACAGAAACAAGTCCCTCGACCGTGAGTGCTTTACGGCCATTAACATCACGGGTTTCTATGACTTTGGCCTGCGTTTCCTCCACAGTTTTTTTAAGTCGATCCAATGAGAGACCCCAGTAAACGCCAAAGGGGGGCTTGATCTCCGAACTGGCCTGACCGGGAACGGGCGGTGAAGCTGCATCCTGCGCTTTAGAAAGGCTGAAGGGAATGCAGAGAAATGCCATACCGAGGCAAATACCATGCCTCAGAATGTGACGCGCAAAACTTATCCGATAGTGTGCTTCCCGAAAAATCACGTTTCTTTTCTTTTCCTGCTTCTATTTGAGCCGGGCAAGTTTGCATAAGGCTCCGGCAAAATCACGCGAAATCCCGTAAAAGAACGGGATAGGTCAGGGAAGATCGAATTCCCCGGCATCAAAAGCCGCCATTTTCTCGAGCCCCTCGATATGAAACTCCTCGACCACTGCACCATCCACGGCTTGATACCACCGCGCCATACCAGGCTTGTCCCCGGGGAGCAATGCAAGACGGGAGGAAGGCGCAGCACTCACTCGGCGCAAGGGAAGGCCATCCGAGGTCGCAAGCCATCCTCCATTAAGCCATGCAAGTGGTTTCAGACTGGCAGACTGCGCAACATCAGGCTCCAACTCATTGGGAATCAGCGATAGTTTAAGAGGAGCCAGCACAAGGTCTTTTTGACCGTTGGGGAGAATCTTACCCTCTTGAAATCCAAAATTGGCACAACTTTCATTTTTACGCTCAAAAACCACATCCCAGTCCGAGGAGGCAGCATCCGCTTTTTGATCCGGCGCAGCCGCAGCAGGACGCAGGGCTCGGAGAATCTGGCGGGTTTCATCCTGGGATAATACCCATACGAGGCTGGAATCGGGATTGGTAACTACCTTTGCAAAGGGAGGTTCATCCGCCGGATGTGGAAGCTCGCGCAGGAACGTGCCATCTGCAGAGAACTGACCGAGAACAAGGACTTTCTTATCTCCATCGGGTCGGGAAAGCACAGCCCACCATGTGTGATCCTTGCCTGCCGCGACGGATAAGACTTCCGGGAAATTCAAAAACGGTGGCGGGGCAACGGACTTCTTTCCTGCGGCGTGTGCGGCTTCTGAAGTAAGACGGACTTCACCCGAATCAGCCTCCACGTCAAATACCCCCACCCCGCTACTGGTCTTCGCTTTCATGAAAAGATCCTCTTTCCCCAACGAATCAATTTCCTGAATTCGCTCAAGGATCGGCGCATCGTCTGCCGTCACCCAATCATTGAAATGAAAAGCTTCTCCCTCGATCTTCACCGCGCCCAGGATATATCCGCGCACGGAATACTTCCCCGCAGGAGCTGGCTTGCCAGAGTCATCTTTGCCATCCCAGGAAACCTGGTAACCATTAAGACCAATCAAAAAACTGGATGGTGAAGCATCCGTAAAAAGAGCGCGAATGACTTTCCCTTGCGCGTTATAAATACCGATGCTGAACTTTCCCTCGAGAGGCGGCGGCGTGAACATGAACTGCACCGTACGATCCTGTGCGGAAGCGGTGGCCACCGCGAAAAAAAGACAAAGAAAAATGTGGTGGAAGTATTTCACAAAAAATGACGCCAATTGATATTCGGAAAGAGATTATCCCGCTGCTCACAAACCTCGAGGATGGAAGAGGATTTCGCTCCAGAAAGCAATTCATCATGCAAGCGTGTGAAGCGCAAAAAGTGATCTTTCGTGCGTTGCTTTGCATAATCCTTCGCCGTGCCGGTTTTAATGAGGAACGCCCAGTCACTCGATTGTGCAAGCAGTAGCTCCCTCGCCATCTGGCGGAGCATTCGCTCTTCGAATGCGGATGGCGGCGGCGCGCCAGCATATTTCTTTGCGCCGTCGATCATTCTTTGCGTGGCAGCGTGGAGATGTGGATAAATCCACGCGTTTTCACGGGCGAGCCAAACCTCTCCATAGCCTTTATGACCCCAGCTTGACGCGGCGGGGTTGATCATTTGCGCAACAGGATGCGTGGCAAGATAACGCGTGGGCGTGGTAAGGCGAAAGACCTTCTGGTCATACGCCGCCTTGCGGATAAACAAATCGAGAAATTCCGGACCTTCAAACCACCAGTGCCCGAAAAGCTCAGCATCATAAGGACTCATAATAAGCGGATCGACTCCCATCATTCCCTTAAGATGCTCGATTTGTCCAATCCGGCTACGGAGAAAATCCCCTGCATGGTGGTCAGCGGCTCCGAGCGCCCAATCACGACGATAGACCTCTTTCGATACATTGCGTCCCGTGATGCGATGATATTTGATACCCGTATTATGACGCAGCTCCGGCCCAAAGCGGTGGAGATAGTCAAGAGGAAGCTCCTGTCCGATATCCCGATAAAAATCCCGGTAGGCAGGATCGCCAGGATAGCCCTCCTGCGAGCTCCAGACCTGCTTGCTGGAGTCGCGGTCGCGTCCGAAGACCGCAGGACCCGCTGGCGTGAAACAGGGCGCATAGATCGCAAACCGGGGCCGCGGCGTGCCATACATCAACCCATGCGCATCCACGACAAACCACCGGATATCAGCCTCTTGCAAAAAAGTATCCAGCCCCTGCAGATAGCCACACTCCGGCAGCCATATACCAACAGGTGCCCGCCCAAAGCATTCGCGATATTCGTCGCAGCCGATACGGATCTGCGCACGAATCGCTTCCGGATATGACTCCAATGCTGGAAGATAGGCATGTGTTGCAGCACAGCCGATAATTTCCACATAGCCGTCTTCTTGAAGCTGTGCGAAAGCAGAGACGATATCGCGTTTTAGCTCCTTTTCATAAAACCATATGGCCTCGGTAAATCGGTCATGGTAAAACTTTGCGAGATCATGAATGGCAGAGTCGCCTTTCATCCGCTCCATTTCTGCCGCGGCAAGCTCCACACCGCGTGTCATATACCGGGCGCAGCGTTCCTGGAGCAGCGGATCGCGCAGCATGGCGCAAAGCGTGGGAGTCAGTGTTAACGTAATACAAAAATCGACTTTTTCAGCAGCAAGCCTGCGGAAGATTTTTAACAGGGGAATATACGTCTCCGCGACCGCTTCAAACAGCCAGTCCTCCTCAAGGAAGTTTTCATGCTCGGGATGCCGGACGAAAGGAAGATGCGCATGGAGCAGAAGCGCCAGGTAGCCGTGCATGGTTTGTGGAGAATAGGGAAAATGGAAAACCCGGGCAACTCCATAACCTGCCTATTCATAATAAAGTTTGCTTGAAAGGTCACTTTCACATGCAATAACAGATACCTTAAGTTAATATACCTCTCTATGATTCAGCGTACTCTTCTTTTCCCACTTTTTGTATTCTTTATCACCCTGCGGATTGCCAGCGCACAATCCCCCACGGCAACACCTTCGCCAGCTGCGGTCGCCACTCCGGCAACACCTGTTGCGGATTCATCCGCCAGTCCGAGTGCTTCACCTGCCAAACCCGTCCTTACTCCCGTCGAGCCCATGAAAGCCGCGCAATATCGTGGGTTGTTGGAAGATGCCAATACCGCTCTTAATAAAAAGCAATACGATGTCTCCCTTGCCGCCCTTCAAAAAGCAGAAACCCTTCTCGGCCCTTCCTCCATTTCTCTTAACCTTAAAGGCGCCGTCCTCGTAGCGCAGAAGAAATTTGACGATGCTCTTGTCGCATATAACAAGGCGCTCACACTCGATCCGAAGTTTTTCCCTGCTCAATACAACGTCGGAGACGCTGATTTCCAGCAGGCCCACTATCAAAAGGCGGCGGATTACTTCAAAAAACTACTCGAAGAATATCCGAACAATGAGCTCCTCCAGTTCATGATCTTCCTCTGCTACGTCGAACTCGACAACAAGGTGGAAGCCCAGAAATGGATGGAAACCATTCCCTTTCCAAGCAATACGCCTTCCTGGTATTACGCAAAGGCCGTCTGGGAGATTAAGAATGGCCACAAGAACGAAGCGACGGAATACCTCAATGGTTCGTCATTTATTTTCGGCGATCAGAATGAGCTTTTTAACAGGACGCTCACGAGTGTGAATCTCCTGCCGATCAAATAAACGCCTCGGGCATTACTGCTTTTTTTAGAAAAACGCCATGGCTTTATGGTCGGTGCGCTGGATTTCGTGGAAACCCTTCTCAAGTAATTTCTGCTGGAGATAAGGCATGTGCATCGCACCCCAGGGCACTATGATGTGACTGTAGCCCGGCATTGATTCTTCGATTTTTGAGAGAATGAAAGTGTTTCTCCCATCGAGAATGTCCTCCATCATGACCTTTTGATCTTCGGCACGCGTAAGAGGAGAGTCGGGATTTCCAAGCCGGGTAAAAAGCTCATGCAAGGTCGCAGAGGCTGCCAATGCCATGACTTCCTTCAGGCATGCGATGGTTTGTGGGCGAAAATCACTGATATCACGATCTGCTCGGAGGTACTGAATCGCATCGTTATCTCCGCCTTTCTTTTGCGCTTCAAGACCCGCCGTTGCACGTTCTGTGAAGGAACTATCGGATTGTGCGTCGATGCCGAGTAAGCGGCTAAGCCGTCGCATCCCGAGATCACTCCCTTTCATCAGGTGCTTACGATCACTTACACCTTCGAGCAGCACGATTGATTTTTCCTTCGGTGGCAGCCCAGCGAGTAAGCCGTCGTAAAATTTACGTTCAGCCATGTGCATCATTCCGACGAGGTGAACCTCGTGATGATCGCGTTCAAAAAGCCGCTCCTGAATAAAAATTCCACTGGGCCGCACTTGAATAAATCCCGCCGTACTGTCCTGAAGGGAATAAACCCCCAGGTTGACGACCCATAATACGAGGAACGCGGGAAGAATCACTACATTTGCAGCCACGAAAAGTAGAAAGTTTTTCCAGGTGAACTTCGGGCGATTTTCCGCCGGATTACGCAATACCGAAAACCAATGAGTCCCATGCTCGTGAAAATATATAAGAAACGCCGTACCCATCAGTAGCTGGATTATGCTTACTACAAAAAAAGTATTTCCCTGTGTCCAAAGGAAAAGCGGAAAACCCATGCAGGCAGCCCACAAAAGAAAAATTGTGGCCGTGACGACAATCCGCTTGGGCATCCGGGGTGTAAAAAAACAAACCCCGTAAAGCAGAAGTCCCGCGAGAAACGTGAGGAGGGCAACGATGCTATAAAGCACAACCAGCACCGACACGTCTCGGCTCGTTCCTAAAACGCTTGCATGACCCAGCGACAGAACGCCGTCGAGAAAAAACAGCCACGCAAAAACCGTCAGCGCTACACGAATCATTAAGTCCTAACAAAGCATGGAAGAAGAACTTTGAAAGGGGAAACTTACTTATCCCACTCTTTTAACGACGCGTGGCAGAGATATATGCCGACTCCTCACCACATTTGGAGCAGGGGTGCGAGTAATGCCTTCCGGTTGCGGAAGGTGAAACCTTGCCACCATAAGAGGAACAGGTGCATTTTTTACCGGGAGCAAACCAATCCATGGGGCTGCGACGGCTTAGCGCTTAAGGCTGGGATCCCAAACAGTAGAGCGGAGACCATCGTGGAAAGGAAAGTTGTCATACTCTGAACCTATCATCGAAAAAAATGCAAAAAACAGAATAAAAGGTATCCGCCTATACTAAAATTCGAATAAGAACAGCTATGCCGGACGAGGTGGAAAAAGCACATCCCCCTTCTCGATCTCCGCCCCGCGGCTAAGGAAGTAATCGCGAAGTTCAGGTGTGTAATAAATGCTCGTCCGCGGTGTGGGATTCAATTGTATGAAAATGCGACCGCCTGTATTGAGCTGCCCGGTGGCGTCATCCAGTAAATACTTCCATTCCTCCACACCCCATCGGTCGGGTTTGCTGTGGTTATTAAAGACAATAGCGAAAGAAGTGATCAGATCAAACTTCCCGCCCATGTGTGGTAAAGGTTGAAATTTTTCGACACGGTGAATCACCCGTTGCAATCCGAACAGGCGGAACATGTCCTCATATAACTTCGGCTCCTCAAGGTCCATTCCCATACTGGAATGACCGAGCACACGCGCGACAAAAAGAAAATACCCCGCACCCGATCCGATATCCAGAATTCGCATCGGCGGTTTGCGATCCAATCCGAGATCCTGTGCACGGCGGATATTTATATTAAGATGATAGGGTGTATCGGTATATTTCGGCCAGCGTACCGCTTCGCCCGGAATACCATAAGCGTCCTGCACACGACGTAGCTCTTCGGTATCCACTTCCTTTAAAAAGCGGTCGGGCGGCAGTGGATGCAGCATCCGCGACCATGCGCGCTTCATACTGAGAAGGGTCGCTGCGGGGCTGAATTTTGTAATTTTATCGATAAGCTTCATGCAAGAGGCGTGCATGGCACCAAAAAAGGTAGTCCCGGACAAGGTGAATCCACTGTTCAATTGCCGGAAGTTTTGCTCAGATACCGTCTTTCCCCATGAAAACACTCTATCGTCTTACCTGTCTTATTCCTCTTCTAGCCTTGGCCGCTTGCGCGATTCAGGGAAACTCCAGGAGCCAGGTCGCCGAGGCGGCTTCGCTTCGCGCTCTTGCAAAAAATTCCGCAAATACCGCGATTACCCTTTATACGCTAAACCCACATCGCTCTCCGCTCGGTAAGGTGAAAGCGGATCAGGTCTTTCATGGCTTTGGCGTGGTCGGCCAGACCGTGGTTACTGCTGCGGCGGACCGCCAGACTCTTCTGGATTCACTTGCCACAGGAGTCGAGAGCAGCAAGTCCAATGCTCATGTCTGCTTTAATCCTCGGCATGGACTCCGCGTCTTGTCCGGTGAACAGGTCACCGACTATGTTATTTGTTTCCAGTGTATGCACATGAAGGTTTACCCTCCGAATGGCAATGTGCAGAATATCCT
>JBDTJR010000181.1:0-9393 GCA_039935735.1 Chthoniobacterales bacterium
GCCGCCGATGAGCGCCGTCATTTCGGGCGCGGTCAGCGTCAGTAATTGCGCTTTGTCGATCAACAGGGCTTCCGCCGGAACCGCGAAGCGGCCCTTGGTGTAATTGCGGAAACCGTCTGCAGCAGGCTCAAGCACGGCAAAGGATTCGATATCGGTCTGTTCCTGCGAGGCATCCATGCGTCCCGGTGTGAAGGGAGCCGTCAATTCATGTCCTGCCTTTTTCGCGGCCTGCTCGATACCGGCGCAGCCGCCGAGTACGATGAGATCCGCGAGCGAGACTTTCTTGCTACCGGTATTGAAGGCGTTCTGGATACCTTCCAGCGCGGTGAGCACTTTGGAGAGTTGAGCGGACTGGTTGACGGCCCAGAATTTCTGCGGCGCAAGTCGGATGCGCGCGCCGTTCGCTCCGCCGCGCATGTCGGAACCACGGAAGGTGGATGCCGAAGCCCACGCGGTGGTGACCAGTTCGGAAACCGTGAGGCCGGAAGCGAGGATCTTCGCTTTCAGCGCGGCGATGTCCTTCGCATCAATCAAATCATGATTCACTGCGGGGATAGGGTCTTGCCAAATGAGTTCTTCTTTTGGAACGTCCGATCCGAGATAGCGTGCGCGCGGGCCCATGTCGCGGTGCGTCAGCTTGAACCAGGCGCGTGCGAAAGCATCGGCGAGCTGGTCCGGGTTCTCAAAGAAGCGACGCGAAATTTTTTCGTAAATCGGGTCGAAGCGCAGCGAAAGATCGGTCGTTAGCATGGATGGCGCGATACGTTTTGTGGCATCATGCGCATGCGGCACCGTGCCTGCACCGGCTCCGCCCTTCGGCGTCCACTGCTGTGCGCCCGCAGGGCTCTTGGTCAGTTCCCATTCATAACCGAAGAGGTTCTGGAAAAAGCTGTTGCTCCACTTTGTAGGGGTATTGCTCCAGGTGACTTCGAGTCCGCTGGTGATCGCGTCCGCACCTTTGCCTGAGCCAAAACTGTTTTTCCATCCAAAACCCTGACTCTCGAGACCGGCCGCTTCAGCTTCAGGACCGACACTGTCCGCAGGCCCGGCACCGTGCGTTTTGCCGAAGGTATGGCCGCCCGCGATGAGCGCCACAGTTTCCTCGTCGTTCATGGCCATGCGGCCGAAGGTGTCGCGGATGTCGCGCGCAGCAGCAATCGGATCAGGATTTCCGTCCGGGCCTTCCGGGTTCACGTAGATCAGCCCCATCTGCACAGCGGCGAGGGGATTCTCTAGATTGCGACCGTGCATCTTTCCATCGGCCGAGTCATCGGACGAGAGCACGCCGCTATCTCCCTTGTCCACGCCGTCGGAACCGCGTGCATAGCGTACGTCGCCGCCGAGCCATGTGGTCTCGCGGCCCCAGTACACGTCCTGATCCGGCTCCCACGTATCCGCACGACCACCGGCGAAACCGAATGTCTTGAAGCCCATGGTTTCGAGTGCCACGGTGCCCGTAAGGATGATCAGGTCGGCCCAGGAAATTTTGCGTCCATACTTCTGCTTGATCGGCCAGAGAAGGCGGCGGGCCTTGTCGAGACTGACATTGTCCGGCCAGCTATTGAGTGGAGCGAAGCGTTGCTGCCCACGGCCGCCACCGCCGCGACCATCGCCGATGCGATAGGTTCCGGCGCTATGCCATGCCATGCGAATGAACAACGGGCCGTAGTGCCCAAAATCTGCTGGCCACCAGTCCTGCGAATCCGTCATCAGCGCGGCGAGATCCTTTTTCAGCGCCGCAAGATCGAGACTTTTAAATTCCTTCGCATAGTCGAAGTCCTCACCCATCGGATCGGACTTGGCGGAGTGCTGGGACAGGAGTTCGATTTTTAACCGGTTCGGCCACCATTCTTCATTCGTGGTGCCGCTGGGTTTCTGATGATTGAAGGGACATTTTGATTCGCCGGACATAAGTATTCTCCTTGGGGTGGTTAAAGGTTGTCCACTGAGTGAAGCACTTCTGAAACTATTGTTGAAATACTTTCTTCCTTGGTTAATCATAGGTTTTGCCTATGGAAATGCATCAACTCCGATACGCCGTTGCCGTGGCCCGGACGGGAAATTTTTCCCGTGCCGCCGAGCAATGCCGTGTCTCACAACCCTCACTCAGCCAGCAGATACAGAAGCTGGAAGACGAACTCGGTGAGCGGTTATTCGACCGTATGAAGCGTGGAGCAAAGTTGACACCTCATGGCGAAGCCTTCCTCAGGCATGCGATAAAGATTCTGGAGGAGGTGGATGCGGCGAAGCAGGAAGCTCTTGAGACGAACAATCTCTTACGCGGTAAGTTGACGATTGGCGTGTTGCCGACGATCGCGCCGTATTTGCTTCGGGATGTGTTGATGACGTTTTCAGCGCAGTTTTCGGGAGTCCAGCTTGTGGTGCATGAAGACACGACGGGTGAATTGCTCAAGCAGCTGCTCTCTTGCGACATTGATCTGGCTCTGGCAAGTCGACCGATGGATGACGAGCGCCTCGAGGTGCACGACCTTTTCCTTGAGGAACTGAAGCTGGCGCTTCCACCGGGACATCCGTTGACGCGGAAGCGGACGGTGAGCATCGCCGACTTGCGGAATGAGAAGTTAATCACCATGAAGCCCGGTCATTGTCTGGGCGATCAGATCCTGGGCTTTTGCAATCGGAGTGACATTGATCCCAATATCAGTTTTCGCGGCGCCCAGTTGGAGACCATTCAGGCGCTCGTCTGCGCGGGCGCGGGTATTTCATTGATTCCCGAGATGGCAACGAGAAGTATTCGGGAGGATTCACCGGTCTATCGCTCGCTGTCCGCACCGAAGCCGATGCGCCCGGTGGTAGCAGTCTGGCCGAAACAAAGGCCACTCAGCCGTGCCGCGAACGAATTTCTTAAAATAGTCAGTTTGCGGTGCGAGACCTCAAAATAACCAAAACCTTCACTCCCTATTTACAAAAGATGGTGACAAACCGATAAGTTTGCCTTGTGAAGAACGACTCCTCACTTCCCCAATCCGAAAACATCATTCCCTCTCGACATAAATCGAGGGTATGGAAATGGATTCGTATTGGGCTTCTCGTCTTTTTTCTAATATTGATTTTATTTCATCGCCCTCTCTTTTTCGAGGGAACGAGATACTTCGTCGTTCGCGCTGCCAGACAGCAACATCTCAAGCTGAACTATGAAATCAGTGGCTCGATATTCTCGACCCTGCACATCCTTGATCTGCGGGCGACTCCCACGGAACCGGGACCAATCCAGCGCCTGGAAGTAAAAACGATCAATTTACAATACAGTTTCGTAGATCTCATTTTTCACGGCCTGCCCGCATTTCTCAAAACTCTTGAAATCGGGGATGCGTATGTGGAAGTGAAATCCGGGCATTCATCGCCGAGGGAAAGTAGTGAGCCGCAAAAGTTAAAATTCCCGGCTCTCTTTCCAAAGCTGCTCAAGCTGACAAATATCAACTTCATTTCGCATGGGGGTAATGGAGATACGACGCTCGCCGGTCTGTCCTTCAGTTTATTGCCGGATCGTCCCGGAGTTCTCAATATCCAGATACTGGAAATTCCCGAAGTGCATCAGTGGAAGGACATCTCTGGTGTCACTACATTTAAGGATCGCAATCTCGTTCTTACAAATCTGATTCTCGATCCGCAAATTGAGCTGAAGCGATTTAATCTCGATGCTTCCAGGCTCGATAGCAGCGAGCTTGGCATCGGGCTTGATGGGGTATTCTTTCAAGCTCCGGTTTCTCTGGCGTGTCGCGTGACGGATCTTAACCGTGCCAATCATCTGGATGTCCGTGCGGAATGTTCCGGATTTTCCTTTGAGACATTGCAAAAGTATTTGCACCTTTCCACGCCGCTTTATGGAAAGCTCTCGCACGGCACCCTGCAATTCGTGGGGGAATATGCAAAACCGAATGCGTGGTTGGGGCAGTTGTCCGCACAGTTCGACAATCTTGCTCTGGATCAACAGAGCCTGGGGGCGGTGACCATCCAGACAGATATCAAAGAGGGAAGGGGATACCTCACGGTGAGCCAGCAATTCGATCCCAAAAACCAATATACCTTATACATGGAGGCAGCGCTTCCGAAAACCTGCAATGAATTTTCCACGACTCGTGCGACGGGATATGCGGATGTCGCCCTGCCGGATCTTGCGAGTCTCACCGCATCGCTTCCGCATTCCGTTGACGGCGCTTTGACGGCATACGCGAAGGTTGACCTCGTCGACGGACATTTGAGCGTCGATGCCACGCTTGATTCATCCCGGATCGGTAATAAGGATTTTGATTTCACGAAGGCCAAAGCCACGGTCCAAATCAAAAAAAATCTTACGGCAAACAAAAAGATTTTCGACGCGCTCACGAGTCAGCTTCAAATCCATGCAGGTGATTTGCGTATCCGGGATTACATGGTTGATGCTTTTGACCTCGCCTTGCGTAGTGAAGGCTTGGATGTTTTTCTCGAAAATTGCACGGTGACAAAATCCGAAAACTCCGTCCATGCAAAGGCCCGCTATACATTGCCTGACGACTTCGCCTCCTGGATGAGTCAGCCTCTATTGGTCGATTTTACCGTCGATGCGCCAAATCTTCAGTCCTTCGTAGCCGCGAACAGTGACGCTACCCTCAAGGGCGCTCTCACAGCATCGGGTCATGTTGCGGCGAAAGATGGTATCTACGATGGGAATTTGAAAATTACCGGACGTCAAATTATCGCACAAGGTCTTCCTGTACGAAGTATTGACGCGAGCATGGAAGTTACGAAAAACCAGATGCACCTCACTTCATTTGATATGGTGTTGAATGACAGCAATACGCTGCATGCTTCCGGGGAGGTTCAATTTTCTTCACCATTTTCCTATCAGGTTTCCCTCGATGGAAAGTTGAAGGATCTTTCGATTTTTCAACCCTTGATGGGAAATGCTCCCGATCAACCCGCACTCGCTGGATCGTTGAGCATTTCGTGGAGTGGCCACGGAGATGCCAATCCCGGTCAGCATTTCGGTCAGGCCAGCATTGATCTGACAAGCGGGCGGTTTGGCAAACAGACGAATCTTGCCGCCCACATGATCGCGAATTACTCCCCAGAGCTTATTGATATTCCCGACTTTCGCGCATCCGCCGGTACGCTGGGCGAAGCTTCGCTGTCACTGGCGTGGAAAAATAAGCGTCTTCAAATTCCAAACCTCACGATCCGCCAGCAGAAGCAAACTCTTCTCGAAGGCGCTGTGGATATGCCACTTGATCTTCAGGCGGGACAAAATCTCGACGGCCTTATTCCCAATGATCAGCCTTTGAAAATCATGCTCCGAACGAAGGAGTTTGATTTGTCGCGACTGTTCGCCGCATTGGGTCAGAGCAAACCCCCATTGAAGGGCAGGATTAATCTTAATCTGGATGCACAGGGTTCGCTAAATGCCTTGCAGGCAAATGTAGTGTTACGCGCATTGCAAATCCAATCCACCTCTGCTGAGAAAATTGCTCCTGCAGATATTTCACTGGATGCGATTCTCAGCGAGAATCGATTAAAGCTTCAAGGCGCACTGCGTCAGCGATTGATTAATCCGCTCGAGATTTCCGGCAATCTTCCCTGCGATGTGGCGGCTATCAAGAAAGCGCGCGCCATCGATCCGAGTACGCCGCTTGATTTTCATGTCGCGCTGCCGAAGTCATCACTTGCGTTCCTTAGCACCATCGTGCCAGCGATACGTCAAAGTCAGGGTGCGGCCTCCATCGACCTCCAGTTAGCTGGCACCGTCGAAAAACCTCAAATCAAAGGCGATATCATCGCCGATCTTTCAATTCTGCGCTTCACCGATCCCGGTCTGTCCCCAATCAACAATTTTGCGATGCGGATGAACTTTACGAAAAACTGCATAACCCTTGAGCGTTGTAGCGCCGGAGTGGCGGGAGGAACGCTAAGCGCGGACGGATCTATCATGCTGACGTCACTGGATAATCCGGTTTTTGATCTTCGCATTAAAAGTAAAAATGCGCTGCTTCTTCAAAATGACGACATGACCGTGCGCGCTTCCACTGATCTTCGAATCACAGGGCCGTTGAATTCCGGTTTGGTCACGGGAGACGTCGGGATTACCCGAAGTAGACTGTTTAAGAGCATCGATATCATTCCAATGGCGTTGCCCGGTCGTCCCGCTCCTCGTCCTCCTTCCGAGCCAACGATCATTAGTTTTAACAAACCGCCATTGCGGGACTGGAAATTTGATGTCCGCATTCGCACCATCGATCCTTTTCTTGTTCAGGGCAATCTCGCCAATGGCCGTATTGTCATGGATCTAAAACTTGGCGGCACAGGAGTGAAGCCCTGGATGGAGGGGCTGGTCCGCATCGATCAACTGACAGCCTCTCTGCCGCTCAGTCGATTGGAGATCGAATCCGGTATGATCTCTTTTACGCGCGACCGCCCCTTCATTCCTCGACTTGAGATCCGCGCCACTTCGCACATTCGGGATTATGATGTCTATGTTTTCATCAATGGTCTCCTCACCGACCCGGGAGTGGTTTTCAGCAGCAATCCTCCCCTTTCCCAGGCGGATATTCTCTCTCTCCTCGCTACCGGTACGACAACAGAGGAACTCGCCCACGATCCCAATGTTCTAGCGGGGCATGCGACCATGCTTTTTTTGCAAAAAGCCTACCGAAGTATTTTTCGTTCGCGGGATGATCTGGCAACTCCCAATGCCTTTTTCAGTAACGTCCAGTTCGATATTGGCAGCATAGATCCAAGAACAAACAAGCAAAAGGCAAACACGCGAATTCTACTTCCGGGAGGATTTGCACTCGTCGGCGGGCTGGATGCCGGAGGGAATTTCCAGGGCAGGCTTAGATACCTGATTCGATTCAAATGAAGTATCTTCTCCATGGAATCAGTTTGGCTCTCCTCATGATGAGTGCCGTGGAGGGGCTGTCTCAAACCGGCGCTGTGCCGGAAAGACAGGCTCCTTATATTCCCAATCTTCCCCCGATCGATACGCCTCGGCCGAAGATGAAGGGAACGCTAGAGGTGGATTTCATCGGGGCCTCGGCATTTAATAAGCGACAACTCAGGAAAGCAGTCATCCGTGTCGTCAATACCATTGAGGAATATGGCCTCGATGAGCCCAATGCCTACGATGCGGCATTTTATGTGCGATCTTTTTATCGCCAGCGGGGTTACCCGGAGGTCTTCGTCCAGGAGCGCATCACAGGCCCGTGGCGGCTCCAGTTGACCATTGAAGAGGGGCCTCATGTTACGATTGGCGATGTGGTTATCGAGGGGAACAAGAGCTTCGACAAGGAGACTCTGATGAAGCATCTACTGGGCCCGACGCGCGAGCGATACCCTCGCATTCGTAAGGATAGCGATCTTCCATTTGTCGAGGCGGATATCTGGAGCGGCGAGGATCTTGTTTCCCGTCTTTATGCTTCGAAGGGCTACCTCAAGGCAGTGCTTGAGCCTCCGGTCATTACAATGAATTCCGCGCAAACCTCGGCGCAAATCACCATGCGCATCACCGAGGGTATACAATATCATTTTTCCGACATTCGATTCGAGGGGGAGACGATTTTCCCGGAGAAAATATTACTTGATGAAATCATGCAAAGCACGGGAGGCATCTATTCTGATGGTCGATTGCTGGCCGCGCAGAGGAAGCTGGAGGATTATTTTAAAAAGCATGGCTATTTCGAGGTCAGCGTTACTGCGGATGCAAATCCGGAAATCGCGTCGGGAGGAAAGGTGCCCGCCGTATTTCACATTATATCGGGAGCGGTTCATCATTTCGATGGAACGACCGTCACGGGAACGGACGGCATCAAACCCGCCTTTCTGGAGAATCGTCTCCGTCAGTTGCACGGCAAAGTATATGATCCCGCACTGATCGATAAGAAATTCCGCGAGCTGATAAGAACCGGTCTCTTTCGCCATCTGAGCATCGTTCCGCAAGCTATCGAGGGAGATCAGGTGCGCCTGGATGTTGCCGTGGAGGAGGCGAAACCAAAGACATTCGGTTTCGGGGTGGGTTATGGCACTTTTTTGGGAGCAGGAGTGGACGCAAGTTATACGGATAACAACTTTCTCCGTACGGGACGGCCTCTTAGCGTTGATACGGAACTCAACCAACGCGGCTACAACGGAGAGATTATTTATAGAGACCCGTGGCTTTGGGAGTCCGATTACGCGCTGACTCTGCGTCTTTACGGGCTCTCCTTTAAATTAAAGGGCTATTCCAAATACGAGATGGGATTTCAACCCACCATTACGCGCTACCTCACGGACCATTGGCGGGTTTCTGCTTTTCTCCGTACTGACTATGTCACCATTTATGATGTGGATATTGAGCCTTCCAGTCTCGTTGGCATAGAGGACTATTTTGTTGCGAGTGTCGGATTATCCCAGGTCATTGATTATCGCAATAACATCCTGCTTCCCACGAGCGGTTTCATTTTAGAGAGCAGCCTGAATTTTGCGCCTTCGGGGGTTAGTGAGGTTCCGTTCCTGCGCGGGCGAGCAAGTTTTTCCTATTACTTGCCAGTGACGAAAAAAACCACGCTGGCTTTCGGTGCCCGTGCGGGGATCATCTCCGCGCTGAGTCAGAATCAATTGCCGATCGACGAGCGGTTTTTTAATGGCGGCGACTATACCGTGCGTAGTTTCTCCGAATTGACTTTAGGGCCGAGAGACCACTCGGGTTACCCGCTGGGAGGCGAGGCCTTCACGGTATTTAATGTGGAGTATACCTTTCCCATCATCGGCGACCTGCAGGGTGCGACCTTCGTCGATGCGGGAAATGTCGTGCAAGACGCGGCGAACTTCGGATTGCAAAACATGCGTTATGCCGTGGGCGTGGGCCTGCGTTATAATCTTCCCATCGGAGCGATACGTTTGGATTATGGCCTGAATCCTTCACCCGCAGCTGGCGAGGCACAGGGAGCTTTTCACTTCGCCATAGGAGTTGCCTTTTAGCAGAAGAGCCGTCTTTTAACCGTTATGATGAAATAACACCCGCAAGCCGTCGGCGGGCGGTGCGGCCGAGTAGAAAAGTTTTCTCAAATCCGGAGAGGTGTAGATTTGCGTGTTCTGAATCTATGGACTCGACCTTCTTCACATGATCGAGGTGGATGATCAGAGAGCGATCCAGTCGCAGGAATGGCGGGGAGGGAAGTGTCTGCTCGTAGTAGCCGAGCTTGTGACAAATCAGGAGCGGAGATTCTCCTTCGACATACACATGCGTGAAGTCGCCATCTGCTTCGAGGGCGATGACGGCTTCGGGACGTGCGACGACCGTGCGCTCCGGAGTGCGGAAACAAATCCGATCTTCGGTTTTCCATGCGGGATCATTGGCGGGTTTTGCTTCCAATCGAGCGACGGCCTGAGCAAGGCGTGTAGGGCGAACGGGCTTAACTAAAT
>JBDTJR010000182.1:0-7259 GCA_039935735.1 Chthoniobacterales bacterium
AGAGCCTTTGCGTTACTTTGCGGACTTTGCGTGATGCATTCCCCAATCCCCCAGCCCCGTTTTCCCTAACCCCGTAGTTTCCAGTTCCTTCCGACACATGCTTTCTGATACACGAAGGATTCCGCATGGACGAAACCAATGGTAACAGTGTCGAAGAGATTCGGGACGAGGAACTTATTTCCCGTACCCAGGGCGGGGACGTTGCCGCTTTCGATACCTTGGTCGTCCGTTATGCGCCCCGGCTTTACGGGCTCGTTTATAACATGACGTTTAATCATGAAGACACGAACGACCTGCTGCAGGACATTTTCTCGAAGGCATTCCGCTCCCTGAGGGGTTTTCGCGGCAAATCGAGCTTCTATACGTGGATTCACTCTATTGCGGTCAATATGAGTATTAATTTCGTCAAAAAGCGGGGCCGCCGCTACCAGATGAGCCTCGATGACGTGGACTCCACGATTCAGTTCGATAAGGAATTCATCGAAGCCACGACCGGGACCGACCCTGTGCGTGAAGCAAATTTGAGCGAACTTCAAATAAGATTGAACGAAGCCATGGCTAAGTTGTCTCATGACCATAGAGCAGTTGTGACTATGTTCGACATTCAAGGTATGCCGCATGCTGAGATTGCAAAAATCCTTCGGACATCCGAGGGAACCGTTCGGTCACGACTATTCTACGCACATCGTCAGTTGCAAACGTATCTGGAAGAGTTTAAAGATTAATATAAGTTATTTATGTCAGAGAAGTTACCAGTTCAAAAGTTGTTAAGGCTTAAACGTTACGAAAAGCCGCACGACAGCTATTTTGAGCGCTTTGTGGATGATTTTCGTCATCACCAGCGCAAGGAGCTTCTCAGGAAGAGCCAAAGCCCGCTTAACCACTTCCTCATGCGAATGTCGGATAGCCTGGCTGGCTTCCGTGTCGGAGCGTTGGCTTATGCGACTATCCTCATCTTCGCAGGGGCGATTTCCTTCCACTTCCTCAGTGTCTCTTCAAGTTCTACCTCCTCTTCCGCCGTGGCAATCACCAGTGTTGCCCCCAGCACTGCTCTTGTGCCCAATCTTTCTCAACCGGTGACTATTCCTGCAAACGGGACCTACGTGCCCGTCAGTGCTTCCAGCAAATTTCTCCCCACACAATACGTTTTAGAGCCGCGTCCGGTGAGTCATGAACATCCGTTTGAGTTTTAGACTCCTCCTCGCGACCGTCGGCATGACGGTTTTCTCTGCCCTCACCGCATCTGCTGCGGACAGCGCTATTGAAAAACTCGTCGATCGCGTCCGCGACATCTACGAGCAAAATAAAACCATGGTCGTCCGTGTCGTGGCGACCGACCGCTATGGCAAGCTTTGCGGCACGGGATTTTTCATCGACCCATCGGGAACGATTTATACGCTCGGCGCCATCGTCGACGGAGCGACCGATATCAAGGTCTACCACGGCAATAAAGTCTTCACTGCCCGCATGCTGGTCTCCGACTCCCGAAGCGGCATTGCCATTTTAAAAGTCGATACGCTCAGCGCCTTTTTCCCCACGAAAGGCGCCGGGCCTGTGGATATCGCCACTCCCGTGGTTTCGATTGGCTATCCCATGGATCTCCCCTCTTCGCCGACGTTTGGAATCGTCGCGGGATTTGATCGCAAGTATCTCGGCTTGTATTTCAATACCACCCACATTCGTGCAAACATGCCCGTTCAGCAGGGCCAGGGCGGCTCGCCTGTTTTGGATATCGATGGGAAACTCGTCGGCATCGTCGTCAGTTGCCTGAACAACGGCACAGGATGCTATATTCTTCCCATCGAAGCCGCAGAAAAAATCCGCAACGAATATACGCGCTTCGGAACGCTTAAGCCGGGCTGGATTGGCGTTCATGTCGAAGATGTCACCAAGGCCGAGAATGGCTCCACCGCCCGCGTGGCTGAGCTGGATATAGACTCTCCCGCAAATGGCTCCGGCATCCAACTCGGGGATATCCTGCTCAAAATCGGCAATTCAAAAATCTCCTCCGCAGAGGATGTCCTGGACGCTTCGTATTTTCTAACGGCGGGAGATTCAACCCCGATTACGGTTTCACGGCAGGGTAAGGAATATACAATGCAGGTCGCACCTCACCTCCACCCGATAGCCCTGCAAAAAGAGCACGGCACGAACCTGATGAATTTCTTCGTCGGTAGAAATCCTGCCGAGCAGGCCGCGCACCCTTAAACAATTCGCTTAAGGTTACGCCGTCCGCCCGCAGCAGTTCTTAAATTTCTTACCACTTCCGCAGGGACACGCATCGTTGCGTCCCACCTTCTCCATCTCGCGACGAAGGGGTAGAATAATCTCCGGCTCATCCTGAGCGGAATCTTCAGCGGACTTCATTTCAATCTTACCGCCAGTCTCAGACTGCGAAAACTTCCGTGGGATATTCGCCAGGAATTGCTCGAAGGCCTGAAGATTCGTTGTGCTGCGGAAAAGATTCGTGAGAATTTCACCGCGAATATTGATCATAAGCTCGGAGAACATTTCAAATGCCTCGTTCTTATATTCCACAAGCGGATCTTTTTGCGCATAAGCGCGGAGGTAGACGGCTTCGCGCAAACTATCCATCGCGTAAAGATGCTCCTGCCAGAGACGATCAACGGCATTGAGAATAATATACCGCTCCAGCCCCTGCAACGCCGCAGCGTGTTCACTCGACGCCTTTAGCTCGTAAGCCGCTTTGATTTTATCAATGAGGAATTTTGTATTCTCCTCCGTGTTCCGGGATTCAAGACCTGCTTTCTCCCGATTCAAGCCAAGTGGGAATGTCGTATTCAACCATTGAAGCAAGCCATCGTAATCCGGCGACTCATCCTTTACAGCAAGGAACTCCTGAACCTTACGAGGAATCTCATCGTCGATGACCTCGTAAATAATCGTGCGCGGATCTTCCGCATCGATTCCTTCATTGCGATAGCCATAGATGACATCGCGCTGCTGGTTCATCACATCATCAAACTCCAGCGTGCGCTTACGCATGAGGTAGTTGCGCTGCTCAACCCGCTTCTGCGCGGTTTCCACGCTCTTGTTAAGCCATGGATGCTCAAGCTCCTCGCCCTCTTTCATACCGAAGCGCTCCATGATCGACGTCATCCGGTCGGAGGCACCGAAATTCCGCATCAGGTCATCTTCAAAACTCACATAGAATCGTGACTTACCCGGATCTCCCTGACGTGCGCATCGTCCGCGCAACTGACGGTCAATACGGCGCGACTCATGCCGCTCCGTGCCGATAACATAAAGTCCGCCATGACCCGAAACGCCCTGCCCGAGTTTAATATCCGTTCCACGACCCGCCATGTTGGTTGAAATCGTCACCGCGCCCGGCAGACCTGCACGCGCCACAATCTCCGCTTCCTGCATGTGGAATTTTGCATTCAAGACCGTATGCACAATCTTTTCCCGCTTCAGCATACGACCGACAAGCTCCGACGCCTCCACACTCGCCGTACCGACAAGTACCGGTTGCTGCTTCGCATGCGCGACCTTAATCTCCTCAATCACCGCATTATATTTCTCACGACGCGTTTTATAAATCCGATCATTCAGGTCTTCGCGTAACACCGGGCGATTCGTAGGAATCACCGATACATCCAAACGATAAATATCGTGGAATTCATTCGCCTCAGTCTCGGCAGTTCCGGTCATGCCCGCCAGTTTCTCGTAGAGACGGAAATAATTCTGAATCGTGATCGTCGCCAACGTCTGCGTCTCACGGTCGATCTGAACCCCTTCTTTGGCTTCTACCGCCTGGTGCAATCCATCGCTCCAGCGACGGCCGGACATTTTACGGCCCGTATACGGATCGACGATTACCACCTTGTTTTCTTCGACGACATACTCCACGTCTTTTTCGTAAAGACAGTAGGCCTTCAAAAGCTGCGTGATATTGTGAATCCGCTCCGCTTGAAGATCACAGGCCGTTTGCGCCTTGCTTTTCTCTTCCATCTTCTGTCCATCACTCAGGCTGGAATTAAGATCAATTTCCGAAAGCTGGCTGAGCAAATCCGGCAATACGAAAGCATCAGGATCATCAGGATTCAAATATTGTCGCCCCTGCTCCGTGAGATCCGCCTCATGCTGGCGTTCTTCAATGTTGAAAAACAGCTCTTCCTTCAGTGCAATCAGCGCTTCCTTTTGCGTATCCTGATAGAAGGAAAGCTCTGCCTTATCGATAAGTCGCCGCGTTTCAGGCTCCTCCATTAATCGGAGAAGTCCCTTATTACGCGGCTGGCCGAGCTTCACCTTGAAAAGCATAAGGCCCGCTTCTTCATTTTTTCCCGCCTTCAAAAGCTCCACCGCGTCGCTGACAAGGCGATTACAAAGCATCGTCTGCTTGCGCACCACCTGATCGATGAGAGGCTTGAACTTATCATACTGGTGAGTCGATACCGTCGCAGGGCCACTTATGATCAAGGGCGTCCGCGCTTCATCGATAAGAATGGAATCCACTTCATCAACGATTGCAAAATAATGCCCGCGCTGCACCTGCTGCTCGCGACTGGTCGCCATGCCGTTATCGCGTAGATAATCGAAACCAAATTCGCTATTCGTGCCGTACGTAATATCGCACTGGTATTGTTGGCGGCGAAGTTCTGACGACTGGTCATTCTCGATGCACCCCACCGTCAGACCGAGAAATTTATAAAGCTGCCCCATCCACTCCGAGTCACGCTTGGCCAGGTAATCATTCACCGTGATGACATGAACCCCGCGTCCCGTTAGAGCATTGAGATACACCGGTAGCGTCGCTACGAGAGTCTTACCTTCACCAGTGGCCATTTCGGCAATCCTGCCTTTATGAAGAACCATGCCGCCCAGGAGCTGCACGTCAAAATGGATCATCTCCCACTTCAGAGGCTGATCGCAAATCGTGAATATCCTTCCAGAAAGACGGCGCGCTGCATTTTTGACCACCGCGAAAGCCTCGGGAAGAATGGCCTCAAGCTCACGCTGCTGCTCGTCCAAATCCGTGATTGCCGCGAGCTTCGCTTTCCACTCTGCCGTTTTCTGCGCCAACGCTTCATCAGGAAGGCTTTGCAGCGCCTCCTCGTGAGCCTTCATTTGCTCAATAACAGGCTGCATCCGACGCAGTTCCCGTTGGTTTTTCGAACCCAACATCTTCTTTAAAATCCAATTAATCATAATCGATAGCTTCTCTGTCCCGCTTATTGGTTATAAGCTGCCATTTGCGGCATAAGGCGAAACGTCCAATCAAAATCTTTCCCTTCAATAAGTAAAACTCAAATTCAGGAGAAACTCCCAAAAGGCCTTTTCATTTTTCAGCCCCTTGCCCGTAATTTGCCTCAAACTCCGAATTTGTGAAAAAATCTCCACACTACCCTCTTCATCTGTTGCTTTTTTGCCGTTCTTGAAAAATTTATCCCCTTTCATCAAAAAAAGAAGGTTCTTTTCAAATAACTTGGCACGCAACCTGCTTCTAGCTTCATTACGGAAAATTTGCGGTTCTGAATATCCACCAGATTATTCAAATCGGCAAATTTTCGAGTTGCCTTGCCCTTTTAATACGGGACATATCAACTCCGGCCAAGGGCCCGAAACCGACGCGGCAAATAATTACTCTGGCACAACTTATAATGAATAAAAAAACACAAACTACTCCAGCGCAGATCACGACCCTGATCAAAGAAAAGGGCGTGAAACTCATCGACTTCAAGTTCACCGACCTTCTTGGAACTTGGCAGCATTTCACCACAACGCTTACCGAATACAGCGAAGACATCTTCACCGAAGGTCTGGGCTTTGACGGTTCGAGCATCCGTGGATGGAAGGCCATTGATTCCTCCGACATGCTTGTCATCCCTGATGCAAATACTGCATGGATCGATATTTTTAATTCCGAGGTTACTCTCAGTCTGATCTGCACCATCGTAGATCCCCTCACGAAGGAATCCTATGATCGCGATCCCCGCGCCGTTGCGGAAAAAGCAGAAGCTTACCTCAAGAGCACGGGTCTTGCTGATACAGCATACTTTGGCCCTGAAGCGGAATTTTTCATCTTTGATGACGTCCGTTTTGACTACAATGCAAACAGCTCCTTCCACATGGTGGACAGCTCGGAAGCATGCTGGAACTCGGGCCGCGAGGAGTTTCCAAACCTTGGCTACAAGCTCCGTCACAAAGAAGGCTACTTCCCCGTAGCGCCTCATGATACCCAGCAGGACCTTCGTAATGAAATGTGCCTGGAAATGGAAAAAGCCGGTATCCCCATCGAACGTCAGCACCACGAAGTGGCTACTGCCGGACAGGCGGAAATCGACATCCGTTTCGCGCCTCTTCACCAGATGGGCGACTGGATGATGTATTACAAATACATCGTTAAAAACGTAGCCAAGCGCCACAACAAGACCGTCACCTTCATGCCAAAGCCTCTCTTCGGAGACAATGGTTCCGGCATGCACGTCCACATGTCCCTCTGGAAAGATGGCAAGCCTCTCTTCGCCGGTAACGGATATGCAGGTCTCAGCGACATGGCCTTGTTTTACATCGGCGGCGTTCTCAAACACGCTCGTGCATTGACCGCGATCACGAATCCGACCACCAACAGCTACAAGCGCCTGGTTCCCGGATACGAAGCACCAGTCAATCTCGCCTACTCCGCACGGAATCGCTCGGCATCCATTCGTATCCCGACCTATTCCTCGAATCCCAAGGCAAAGCGCATCGAGTTCCGCACTCCTGATCCTGCTGCGAATTTCTACCTCGCCGGTTCCGCGCTCCTGCTCGCCGGTCTCGATGGTATCCTCAACCGCATCGATCCAGGTGATCCGCTCGACAAGAACCTTTACGAACTTCCACCGGAAGAACTCGCCAAGGTTCCAAGCGTGCCGGATTCACTTCTCGGTTCGATCGAAGCTCTCGCGGCTGACCACGACTTCCTTCTCAAAGGAAATGTGTTCACCAAGGAATTCATCTCGAACTGGATTGAAATCAAGAAGAAGGAATACGACGCCCTCCGCCTGCGTCCGCATCCATACGAGTTCTCGATGTATTACGACGTATAATCGTCCGCGATAACTTAAAAAAGAAAACGCCGCTCCGTGAAAATGGAGCGGCGTTTTTCTTTTCTAGATTAAATGGTAGGACTGGTTGTCCTCCAGGGACGTTCTTTCAGTCACGTTCTAACCAGCCCATTATTAAAAATAAACCGACCTACTAGAACGGTTAAGAAACCCTCCCAAAGGTAGGGCGTGCTCACCGAGCGCGCCGCG
>JBDTJR010000183.1:0-5627 GCA_039935735.1 Chthoniobacterales bacterium
GCGCGAAAGCTTGAAAGACAAGCAGCGCGAGGTGGACGAGATCATGAACGGCCTGGGCGAATGGAGGGGTGTGGACGCGGCCACCGGCTTTCATTTGATCGCCGCCGCCGATGGCCGCACCCTGCGCGTGGCCGATCTGGTGGAGGATGCCGACCCGGCCCGAAGGTCGCGCGTGCTGGCGGCGCTGAAAGACCCGGCGCAATTTCCACCGCGCTTTCATACCCCTTCGCAAACATCTCCAATTTCGCATCCAGATTATCGATATAGTGTAATGCAATTGCTTCTGGAGTCTTCGGAAGCACTGGCGAACCAAATTGCATCTCACCATGATGCGCGGCAATCAGATGCAGTAAATGTAACCGCACATCCTCACTCGCAGGCACAAGGTTCTTCCATTGCTCCAGCTCGATCCGGTCGCGCCAAAGCTTATTCACGAGTTCAATCCCCATCGTGATATGCCCAAGCATCTCACCACGTTTATCAAAAGGCGTCGCAAATCCCGTTTCCGGCGCACAGCTCTCCCAAAGTTTTCCACAATCGTGAAACAAAACTCCAATAAGGCAAAGATCGCGATTCAGCGCAGGATAAGCCTCACAAACGGCCTTCGCCGCGCGCATCATTTGAGCAACATGCTCAACCAGTCCCCCCCGCCTTGCGTGATGATAATTCCGCGCAGCAGCAGCCCGTAAAAATCGTGCACCATGCTCTTCAAGAAAAACAGTTCCCAATGCCAAAAGCCGTGGATCACGAATCGAAGAAACTGTTTCCTGAATATAAGCAAACTCGCCGGAAACAAATTCCCGTCTTTCAGCAGAGCCCGCAAAAAGCGCTTCAAGCTCCTCGCCATCCAAAAGACGGATACTCAACCGCTTCGTATCCACGCCATACGGAGCATTATTCTGAAAATCTCCCTCTACAAGTACCCCTGCCCCCGCACTCAGAGTTTCACAAACCGTAAACGCAGGAGAATCACTCCACGCCTTCAGCGCAAGATTATCCGACTCATCGCGCAATCGAATTTCAAAATACGGCTTCCCACTCGCGGTCTGTTTCCGAATCAGTTCTGACAACTCCGCAGGAACTTCCGTCGTCACCACCCCATCGGCCATGGCCGTGCGCAACTGCTGAATCGTATGGCGGGAAAATTCACTCATTGCGATCAGGTTATTAAATACTCCCGAAATTAATCCACCAACTGATACCAGTTATTCCGGCGACGTGCCTTGTAACCTGCTTGGTGAATCAGACGCTCGATCTCGGGCGCATCCAGACGAAATGTTGTCCCTGCACTATTCACGACATTCTCTTCCATCATCACGCTGCCAAAATCGTTCGCACCAAACTTAAGTGCGATCTGTCCGATCTTCGGTCCCTGCGTCACCCATGAACTTTGAAGATTCGGGATATTATCGAGAAAAATTCTAGAGAGCGCCTGCATGCGGAGATATTCCGAGGAGCCCACGGGCTCGGCCTTCAGCTTTGTATTATCGGGCTGGAAGGTCCAGCAGATGAAGGCCGTGTATCCACCGGTCTCATCCTGCGCATCACGCAAGCGCTGCAAATGCTCGATACGGTCATCCACTGTCTCGACGTGTCCGAACATCATTGTCGCACTTGAGTTCAGTCCCATCCCGTGCGCAATACGCATTACTTCAAGCCATTGATCGGAATTACATTTAAGAGGTGCGATACGATTTCTCACACTATCCACAAGAATCTCCCCTCCTCCACCGGGAATCGAGCCCAGTCCCGCTTCGCGAAACTTCGTGATCACTTCCACCAGCGGCATGTCGAAGACTTCGGAGAAATGATTAAACTCCGGCGGGCTGAATCCGTGAATATTGATATGCGGGTATTTCTGTCGGATGTGCGAAAGCAGATTCAAATAATAATCAATCTTCAGGGAAGGATGATGACCACCCTGCAATAGCACCTGAATACCGCCCACTGCCGTCAGTTCATCAAGCTTCTGGTCAATCTGCTCGATCGATAAGACGTAATGGTCGTGATCTTTCTCCGTGCGATAAAACGCGCAAAATTTGCAATAGGTATCGCAGACATTCGTGTAGTTGACATTGCGATCAATGATGTAGGTAACGATCTCATTTCCCTTGCCGTCATAAGCCGCGCCCTTGACCTGTTTACGGCGAATATCCGCAAGCTCGCCAAGTTCAGTGAGAGGCAGTTGATAAAGCGCCCGCGCATCATCCTGATCAATCCGCTGACCTTCTAATATCTTATCAATTAATGAGTCGGAAGTGAGTGCAACCATGCAAACCCCAAAGTATCCGGTTCTCCAAAGAAATCAAGCGGTGCGCTCGCTGTTACTGGCAAACCATTCTTTCAACGATTGCAGAGCCCGGCCACGATGGCTGAGGCGGTTTTTGGCTTCTGGAGAAAGCTCCGCAAAAGATTCGGAAAAACCTTCGGGAACAAATAGCGGGTCGTAGCCAAAACCGCTGCTTCCCCGTTCTTCGAAAAGAATACTCCCCTCAACACTCCCCTCGCATTCGGCGAGTCTCTTGCCATTTTTCGCCAATACTAAAGCACAACGAAAACGCGCTCCCCTCGCTTCTTGAGGCACATCCTTCAGTTTTTCGATCAGCAGCCTTCGATTATCCGCATCATTGGCGTCTGGCCCCGCAAAACGCGCAGAAAACACGCCTGGAGCCCCGTCCAGAGCGTCAACCTCCAGCCCCGAGTCATCCGCCAGCACCCAGCCCTCAAAGTGCGTCGAGCCCGCCAACGCCTTAAGCGCCGCGTTCTCCATAAAAGTCGTACCGGTCTCCTCGACCCCGGGCATGTCCGGCGTCACCGAGAGATCCACCACCTCCGCAAAGTCCGAAAGGATCTCTCGCACTTCACGAAGCTTATGGGCGTTTCTAGTGGATAAAAGCAGGCGTTGTTTCATTACCCTGGGAGTTTTGCCATTTTCACTCCTGAGCGCAATCCCATTGCGGTCTGCTCTAAAACAGGCGATATTCCCGCGTTCTTAATGAAAGTCTATGTCAAACCCTGGTGCCCGTGGTGCGTCGACGCCATAAGCTGGCTTAAAAAAAACGGCTACACCTTTGAAGAGATCAATGTGTTGACCGATCGCGCCGCCTTTGACCGCATGCGGGAAATTTCGGGACAAAGTCTCACGCCTACGCTTGAGATTAATGACCTCGTTCTGCCGGATTTCGATGTAAAGCAACTTGAGCGTTTCCTTAAAACGCATAATATCACCCCGGAATGATTTCCAAAATTCTACTAGTTCTCGGAGTTATTGTCCTCAGTCTCGCGCTGCGGTCTTTTCGCAATTCCGTGATCCACCGCCTCGGCACGCTTGGGATCTTTGTAGCCTCATTTCTTGCGGGCTGGCTATTCACCGACAATATAATTGTCGGCGTCCTGTTTGCCTTGAGTTGGTTTGCGCTTCCGTGGCTGGAGATTTTAACGAGAGTCCGCGCATTACGCCTTCCCGCAGAACGAACACTTACGCATTGCTCTCCTCCCCCGCGAAACACTTTTCCAGGACTTCATGAACTTACCGACGAAATCGAAGAACAGGGCTTCGAACACCTCTCGGATTCCTCATGGAGCTGGGACGACCATCGTCAATTCTTTCGTTTATTTCACAATCCCAAAGATCGCCAGCAAGCCAGCATCTGTCTCGTCGAGCAGAGTGATCTGGCTTTTTATTATGTCACCGTCTCCTGCAGAGATGCGAAGGGTAATATGTGGATGACTTGGAATTACCCATTTTCCTACGGCCTCAAGTTTCTTCCTCAATTGAAAATTAATCGCATCAACGGCGAGTCCGGTTTCGACGAGATATTGGAAAATCACCACATGTTTATCGAGTCCCAAAAAATTGAAACGGAACAATTATTGCTACAAACCGTAGAAGAAACGGAGGCAAATATTCAATCCGATCTTCGCGATCAGATTCAGCATAACATCAAACTCGGACTGCTAAAGCGTGAAGGCGAAAATTCCATCCGCTACTCCGTGCGCGGAATGTTTTTTCTTTGGCTGCAGTTCGTTCGGGACTTCGTCCGTTTTTCCTAAAAGCAGTTACCCGTTAAAGTTTCGGACTCTTTTAAAATACACCGTATCGCCATTAAATGTTACTGGCGTAGGAAATAAACTCTCGATAGCGCAGAAGGATCGTTTGAAGCGCAATATTTGAAACCTCGGCCTGCTTACTCTCATCGTCCAGACCCGGTGTTTCAAAAATAATTTCAAAGGGTTGCGGCTTTATTTGCCGGGAACTCAGGATGCCCGGATAACCGTCATAAATAATGCCATTATAAGCATTAAAGCCGTCGATATTTCGGGAAAGATTTCGAGGGAGAATTTTTTCCGCTGCCGCAAGAGCTGGCTCAAGGAGTGCTTCCGCCAATGTCGCTCCGCGTACAAACCCGTAAACTCCCTGACTCGTATCATCGCTATGCAGAGATACCAGCCCATCGAAATGAAACTGCTGAAGATCTCGCTCCAGAATGCGCACTTCCGGCTCTGCCGAATCATGCCAGAACTCCCGGTTGAGATCTTTACCTGAAAAGGAATGGCGCGTACCCATAAGAAATCCCGAGGGATTACAAAGAGGATACAGCATAATTTCATAGCCTTCGAGCAATGCCTCCGATTCGACAAGCCATGATGAAAAATCTATCAATGCTCGCCCGCCGGCGACCTCGTCTCCGTGGATAACGGCAAAAATCCCAAGTCGATAATCCGTTTTTCGTAGACTGGTGAAATGATACCTTGGAACCTCGAATGTTTCCGCGCCAATCTGAAACCGACCCGCTACTTCCTTCCGTAATAATGAAGATCGCTCACAAACCTCATCAAGAGGTTTTAAAAAATCGATAATCGAACTTCTGTCACTTGCTGACATGAGAAACTACTTTTTAAAAAGAAACATTCCGTGAGTTCGAAAACGCAAGTCCATACGTTGCTTTCCAGACTAAGCCTTTGTCGAAGCTGACTTTTTGCGACGCTGGGGATTCTCTTTAGAAAGTGTTTTTTTGAGCGGCACACCCTGAAGCGCTTCAAACCAATTCCCCTCCGTAAATGGAACTCGCACGCTGTCATCCTGCATTTTTTTAATAGCAAGATCCACCACCTGCTTCAACGAATACTGGTCAAGAATGTTCGCTATCGCATTCCTTACATCAAGCATCACCATACGTAATCCGCAATACACCTCATCAGGACACGAGCACTTTTCATAAGCCGTCTGGCTTACGCATGCGATCGGGGCAAGTGGCCCGTCGATCAAACGCACCACATCGCCAAAGCGGATAATGTCCATAGGAGTCCGAATGCGGTAACCTCCATATTTCCCTCTTACGCTTTCCAGAAAACCCGCATGCTTAAGCTGCATAAGGATCTGCTCCAGGAATTTTTCTGGAATGTTCTCTCCTTCTGCCAGTTCTTGAATACGCACCACATCCCGATCCATGCGCTGAGCGACACCCAGATCAATCAAAGCCCGAAGGCCATAAACGCAACGTTTGGAAAGCGCCATAAAGTAGAATCTCTCGATGAGAGATGTTTAATCTCTATTAAATCGATATAGATGTCAACGCCGTTTTAATATATCCGCGCCCATAAAAAGTTTACTTAGAAATTCACTC
>JBDTJR010000184.1:0-10334 GCA_039935735.1 Chthoniobacterales bacterium
GGGTCATTCAAAGGAATACTGGCTGATATCGTTTTACCATCGCCATGGCATGCAATGCAGTTTTGGGCAAAGAGTTTTGAAAAAGCGGTCAGTTTCGAAGGGCTTTGCCACTTTTCATAACTTTGCGGCTTACCGGGCATCCAGTCGCAGGAGGTGAGTGCAACCAGCGAGAACGCAAAAAAACTGAAATGTAAAAGCTGTCGCCTCATTTCTGCTCTCCTTCATTTTCTCGTTGTACCGGGGCTTCGACGCCCATTTTTGCGGCAAGCGGCCATGTCTGCATAGTCTCCACCTTGGCAGATTTGAAAACGATATATCCACCAACCAAACCAAATGCAACCTGGCAACAGATAAACATTGTCCAATCGATACGTACGGCAAGTGCGGGATTCACAATATCGATAGAGGCGTAAATCAAACCCGTCCATAACAACGGCGTAATCACTCCGCCCCACAACCATGTATGCTTTCTTGGCAACATAGGAAGCACCACCGCATACAAAAGACCGACCATGATCGAAATACTAAGATGCGCGCAAACCGCCACGATAAAGGGAAAGATATGAAATTCGCACAATATCTTAGTACTTGCCTGGGCCATGGAAGGAAGTGCGGCAGCGGCGAGAAGATTGACGGTGTACCAGAGACTGCCCTGTGTCACCAAACCGTAGATAACCGCGAGCACGGCCATGACGGCGCCGCCTGCCAGACCGCCAACAATTCCCGCTGAGTAAGGATGCATCTCGACAGGGAGTTTGACGCGGTGTCCGCCTTCGCCCCATGTCAGATAATCCACGGCTCTTTCCCTTGGCTGCAAAGGCTCTGGTCGTAGTGCAAGGTCCTGTAAAGGCACGGGTTCATGCTTCGGATGTGGAAAGACACCGAAGAACCAGCCGACTGCAGAGGCAATCGCTACAACAAGGCCGACTGCGGAAACTGCCATATTCGTCACCAGCCCCGCCAAAAGCAGCGTAATGCCAAATGCCGTCAACATCGGCCACCCTGTCGGGGTTGGCATGTCAATCGAGTCTGACTTATGAAGATCATTTGAATCCATAGGTTACCTCCCGAAAATATAGACAACACTTAATACCACGAGCCATACGGCATCCACAAAGTGCCAGTACCACGAAATCATTTCGACATGCTCGTAATGATCCGGATGCAGTTTGCCACGCAGACTTGAAATTATGACAAGCGAAAGAAGAATGAGGCCGACAATGACGTGACTCGCATGCAGTCCGACCAGGGAGTAAAACGTCGTTCCGAAAATATTCGTGCTGATCGTAAGGCCATTGTGATAAATCAACCGGTACCATTCCGTCCCGGTGTAACATAGAAATGCTGCGCCCAGAACCATGGTGACGAGCCACCAGACTTGAAACAGGAACGTGGAGCCCTTGTGCAGCATCTTTTCCGCCATCACCACGGTGAAACTGCTTCCAAACAGACATATCGACGCGAGGACCGGGAGATCGAGAACGTCTTTTGGAAAAGGACCATTCAAGCTTTTTCCAATATAGAATATGTAGGCCACCACGAAAATGGAGAACAGGGCGCTCTCCGTGACAATAAGGCAGATGATGCCAACCTTCCTGTGAGAAGGTAGCTTCCATTCGGTCAAATTGGTTGGTGGCGTTATAGCGTCCATGGGTGGTTATTCAAATTTCCAATCCGAATCGTTCGGGTGTTTCAAATCCCAAAGCGGACGACGGCTGCGCACTTCAGGCACGACATCAAAATTATATTCCGGTGGTGGTGAACTGGTCGTCCACTCAAGCGTCCATGCATCCCACGGATCTGGACCGGCTTCTTTGCCTTTCCAGTAGGACCAGAGCAGATTGATGACAAAACATGCGACACCGGCGAGCTGGAATGCCACGCCAATGGTTGAAATCATGTTCCACAATTCCCAGCCGCGTCCGGCCTCATAGGTATAAATACGTCGTGGCATTCCGAGGATACCGGAGATGTGCTGCGGCGCGAAGGTAAGATGGAAGCCGATGAGGAAGAGCCAGAAGTGCCAGAGCCCGAGCTTCGTATTCAACATCCGACCCATGCACTTGGGATACCAATAGTAGAATGCCGAGAAGAGCGTAAAGACCAGGCCACCGATCAGCACATAGTGGAAATGCGCGACGACAAAGTAGGAATCGTGGAGCTGCCAGTCAAAGGGCGCGACAGCGAGCATGACTCCAGTGAGACCGGCGATGAGAAACTGGAAAAGAAACGCAATACAAAACAGCATGGGTAGTTCCAAGCGGATTTTTCCGCCATACATCGTGCCCAGCCAGTTGAAAATTTTGATTCCTGTGGGAATCGCGACGAGGAAGGTGGACACCGCGAAGAAAGTATTGCCGACCGAAGTCATGCCAACCGTGAACATATGGTGCGCCCAGACTCCGAGACTGATGAAAGCGATCATCACCGAAGCCGCAACCATAACGGGATAACCAAAAATCGGTTTGCGCGAAAATACCGGAATGACTTCCGACGCAATGGCAAAGCCGGGAAGCATCAGGATGTAAACTTCCGGGTGACCAAAGACCCAGAAGAAGTGTTGCCACAGCACTGCGGAGCCGCCTGCCTGGGTATCGAAAAATTTCGCCCCAAGGAAACGATCAAATATCAGCATGATTTGCGCAGCGGAAAGCGGCGGAAGCGCGATGAGCATCATGAACGCGACCACCAGCATCAGCCATACGAAGAGCGGCATTCTGCCAAGCGTCATTCCTTTGCAGCGCATGGAGAATGTCGTCACGATAATATTAATAGCTGCGGTGATACTTCCGATACCCATTAACAAAATGCTGAGAATCCAGTAATCGGTGCTGTGCCCGCGTGAGAACGCGCGACCTGTCAGCGGCGCGTAGGCAAACCACCCGACATCCGGCGCAGAACCTGCACCATAAAGTCCCTGTGCACCGAGGTAGCTGAAGTAGAGAAGCAGCGCGCCGAAAAGGAATATCCAGAACCCGAAGGCATTCAGGCGGGGAAACGCCATGTCACGCGCACCCACCATTAAAGGCACGAAGTAATTCGCAAGACCAATGATCATGGGCATTCCGACGAGAAACACCATTGCCGTGCCATGCATGGTGAAAAAGCGGTTGAAGACCTGGGGCGTGATAAAGTGGTTATTCGGAATCGCGAGTTGAATGCGGATTGCTGTCGCCATGAGCCCGGCAACAACAAAAAAGATCAGGCCCGACGAGATGTACATGAGGCCGAGTTTTTTGTGATCGACCGTGTGGGCCAAATCCTGAATCAGGGAATAGTTTTTGGCCTCCGCGGCCTTTAACTGCGCTGCGACGATGTTTGCTGGAAGTGTTGTTTCTCCGTTAGCCATAGTACTTCCTCATTTTAGCGTTTGCAGATAGGCGGTGACCTGATCCACCTGTGGACCGAGAAGTTTCATGTCCGGCATAAGGCATCCGGGTTTCAAAGTCTGGGGATTTTGAATCCACTCGTGAAGCGTGGTCGGCGTAAGATCAGCAACGCCCGCGCCAATGGTCTGCCTGCTCATAAGATGCGTAAGATCGGGGCCAAAGCCTCCCTTTGCGATAGTTCCATCAATGGTATGGCAATTAATACACGCTAGCGAATAAAAAAGCGCCTTGCCCTGTGCGGCGAGCGGATCATTGACTGCTGCTTTCTTTTGATTAGCGACCCATTTTTGAAAATCTTCAGGCGTATGCACGATCACGCGGAGCAACATGTTGGCGTGCTGGGTGCCGCAGTATTGGGAGCAATTTCCAAAAAACGTTCCCGTTTCGTAAGGCTCGATCCAGGTCTCATTGTCGCGATTGGGAATAAGATCGGTCTTTCCCGCGAGTTGGGGAACCCAGAAGCTGTGCGCCACATCGGCTGATTGCAAAGTAATGTGCGTGGGCAGACGACGATTCACGGCGCTGAGCGGCACGTGCAATTCATTTGCGGTGACAATACCATAGTCAGGGTAATGAATTTCCCACCACCATTGATGCCCGACGACTCGCACCTTTATGGCGGAATCGGGCATTTTGGCATTTTGGATTTCGCCAATGGTGCGGGCTGTGATCGCGATAAGAACAAGCGTGATAAGAATAGGCAGGACAGTCCATGCGAGCTCGATTTGCGTGCCGCCGTAAACCTGAGGGGGTTCGCGGCCGTCGTCGTCAGCGCGCTTGCGAAAACGGATGATCGTGTAAACCAGGATGCCGCCGACCACAAAAAAGATACCGGCGCAAATGATCAGGACGAGAACCGCGACATGATAAATCTGCTGCGCGGGAGCGGAAACGGGCTGGAAGATGTTTGCTACCCTGCGCTGCGTATTCTCATCTGCGTGTGCAAGAGCGGGAAGAAATAATAACAGCAATGCGATGGAAAGTATCTGGCTGGCTAAACGATGACCCGAGATACAAGCCTTGCGTCCGGCAAAAAATCGCCGCTTACGACTATCGTTTTTTGGTCTGCTCGGCAAACACGTCATGCTGCCTAGCACCGTAAAACAAGAGGTCTCGTAAAGACAATCTATTTCCCGTGACTTCGACGAAAGATTTGCAGTTGGAATGCACTAACTTTTTGTCGTGAGCTTCCGATAAAATCGCAACGCCTCAATTTGCGACCCGAAATCCTTCAGCGGATACACGCCACGCTCGCCGCCGTGGCCGGGATCGCGAATGAGATAGTCCCATCCACTTTTTCCAACGATGACGACAAAATGCGTCACGCCATTTGGATATCGCAGCCGCACAATGACCGGATTGCCTTTGAGAAGATTCCAGTCCATGAGGAAATAGGACGGCTTGTCCTCGTAGGCTTTTTCCACGCGAATGGGCGGATAGGCGGCGGGAGATTCCCAATACAACCAGCCCTGCGGCGTGAAGCCGTTATGATCGATGGCGAATTTGTTAAGTCTTTGCGGGTCGATATCGGCTCCGTAAAATGCCATGACCATCGCGGCAGAACTCACGGCGCAGCCTTCCGCACCGAGTGTATTCTCCGTCGGACCTAGAAAATCGTCCTTCCATCGCGCATCGTCCTGGAAAAATTGCGGCACATTAAGCACAAGGCGAGTGGGGAAATATAATCCTCCCGAGGGCGCAACCGGGCGCGGCAGTATCCAGTCCGCAAACCAGCCCAGCACGGCGATCAGCAGAAATAAAATGAGCGTGACAATAACCAGTCGAAACGTCCTCATGAGGTCGCCTCACTCTCGCATATTCTTCACCAATGAAAATACGATACCTCGCCCTTCTTGTTCTTTTTCCGTTTTTCCTCAGGGCGTCGGATTATAATGCCGTGGTCCTGGAGCAGATCAAGAGCATGCCACAGGGTGGAGGGTATTCCGCATCGTCCTCAGCCACGGCGAATCTTCGCGCAGCCATGACGCCGGATGCAGGGCGGCTGGAAGTTAATCCCGCGCACGCCATGCCGAGCTATTGCTCGGGAGCGACTTATCTCGTTTTTCTAAAGACACTGGGCGAACTCGCAAAGCGCGGGGAGATTTCCCTATCTCCCGAAGTGATTGCGGCGCTTCGTGTCCAACATCAACGCGATGGCGATGGCGCGTGGGGACGGTGGAATGCCAATGGGCCGGGTACGGCGCGTCTTTTTGCGGAATTGGGCGTGGGAAAAAATTTCGCGAGTTTTGCGGAAGCGAGACCCGGCGATTTTATGAAAGTTTTTTGGAATGACAATATCGGCAGCCGTGAGCATGGCCACTCCGTGGTATTTCTTGGCACGGAGAATCGGGCCGGTGTGGAATATGTGAAATACTGGTCTAGCAACATTCCCGGTGGTTATGGCGAAAAGGCGGTGCCGCTATCGAGAATCCACCGAGTCATTTTTTCGCGGTTGGAACAGCCTCGAAACGTTTCTCGAGTCCTCACGATTCCAAAATCGGATGCCTATCTCGCCTCCATGCTCACGCATGACTCCTCGTGGCAGGAAGTGAAACAGAAGACCAATATTCCTTAAGTCTCACCTAGTGGCCACGTTCGGAGAAAAGCTGGCGAATAACATCCTCGATCGGCACTTCCTCGACGGAAAGGTCTTTCACGGGGTTCTCGCCAAGAATGGCGCGACAGACTTCCGCGATGCGCGCACGGGGGACTTCGATGCGTAAGGTATAGTCAGATTGCTCAACCACCGTGCCGTAACTTGCGAAGGAGCGATCCTTAACCGGCGTATCGAAATCGATACTCAGGATCTTTGCGGCGGAGAAACGATCAATGATCGTATCCAGCGGGCCGTCGAAAAATAATTTCCCGTGATCCACAACGATCACGCGCTGACAAAGCTCTTCGATATCCTGCATGTAGTGGCTCGTCAGCATTGTCACCACTTTGTTTTCCTGACTGTAGTGGCGTAAAAATTCGCGAACCTTTTTCTGGCTTACAACATCGAGGCCGATAGTGGGTTCGTCGAGAAAGAGAACCTTCGGGCGATGAATCAGGGCGGCGATGAGTTCCATTTTCATGCGCTCGCCGAGACTCAGCTCGCGAACCATGACGCCCATCTTGTCTTTCACGTCTAGAAGCTCGGAAAGTTCCTCCACGATTTTTTCAAATGCGGGACGTTCGATTCCGTAAATCACGCGATTGAGTTCCATGGATTCCCGCGCTGGCAAATCCCACCATAGCGCATTTTTCTGCCCCATGAGCAGGCTGAACTGGCGCTTCATCGCGTCCTTGCGCTCCCATGGAACAAACCCCATCACCCTCGCCTGTCCCGATGTCGGATTCAACAGACCGGAAAGCATTTTCAAGACGGTCGTCTTACCCGCGCCATTTGGCCCCAGGAAGCCGACAAACTCGCCCTCTTCTATCGTAAAGGAGACATTATCCACCGCGCGCGTCTCATCGTGCTTACGAAAAAATAATCCACGCATCGCACCCGCAAGGCCCTTTTCCTTGTGATACGTGCGAAAAACTTTTGTAAGTCCGCTGACTTCGATAACCGCCATAACGCCAAGTGAAATCAGGATGTACGAAGATTCGCCAGCCTGATTTCATCGATTTCGTTTGCGAGGCTGATCGTTCGTTTATAAATTTGGAAACCCTCCTTATGACAAACGAACTTGCGCCGGATAAAATTTTTCAGCTTGGACTCGGATTCTGGGGTTCCAAAACACTTCTCAGCGCCATCGAATTAGGCGTCTTCACCGTGCTCGCCGAGGCCCCGCTTGACGGAGACGCGATGGCTAAAAAGCTGGGACTTCATCACCGCTCTTCTCGTGATTTTTTTGATGCACTGGTTGCGCTCGGAATGCTGGAGCGAAATGAGGGTAAATACTCCAATACCGCGGAAACCGGGCAATTTTTGGATCGTAAAAAGCAAAGCTATGCCGGGGGCATCCTGGAAATGGCCAATGCGCGGCTTTACCCTTTTTGGGGGCGCCTGACCGATGCACTACGTACGGGCGAATTGCAAAATGAAGCCCGCGAGGGCGTCGATCTCTTTTCTGCCATTTACAATGACCCGGCGAAATTGAAGCAATTTCTTTCCGCAATGACCGGGTTAAGCCTCGGCGCTGCCAAGGCAATTGCCCGCCAGTTTCCGTGGAAAAACTATCATACGTTTTACGATGTCGGCGGTGCTCAGGGTTCTGCGCCCGTACAAATCGCGCTCGCAAATCCACACCTCACTGGCGGTTGTTTCGATCTGCCGGTGGTGAAACCAATCTTTGAAGAATATGCAAAATCCTTCGGTTTGGAATCCCGCTTGAAATTTTTGCTGGGAGATTTTTTCAAGGACGCCCTGCCGAAGGCCGACGTTCTCATCATGGGCCACATTTTACATGACTGGAACCTCGACGAGAAAAAATTGCTGATTCGCAAAGCCTACGAAGCGCTTCCGGAAGGTGGCGCACTTATCGTGTATGAGGCCTTGATCGATGACGACCGCCGTGAAAATGCCTTCGGCCTGCTCATGAGCCTCAATATGCTCATAGAGACCCACGGCGGATTTGACTACACCGGCGCGGACGGCGCAGGCTGGATGCGCGAAGCCGGCTTCCGCGAAACCCGAGTGGAACATCTTCTTGGCCCTGATTCGATGCTCGTGGGCATTAAATAAAAATTCGTCGCCTCAATATTTCCTGGCCAGTTTCCATTGCCCCCATACCCAATCACCCTGCTCCCAACTCGTCGCAGGCTTCCCATCATCGTCAATGTGATCCCATCCTATCGACCAGAGCTGATATTGATCGGGAGCTATGAGACGATAGCGCATTGGTTGTAACGTCACGATATCGTTAGGGATTGTCGGAATATAATCCGGCGTTAACTGTACAAGCGCTTCAGGGTATAATTTATTTTTCAGCCAGTAGCGCTCCAATGCACAAGCAATTTGCGCCTGAATGACCTGATCCTGACGACGGGCCATTTTCACTTCGCAGGGTATCAGTCCAGGCAAAGCCTGTTGGGAGAGAAGATACGGGTACTTCACCATATGGCTCCGTATTTCACGGATCTCCTGAAAAAAAGATTCTTCTTTCAACCCTTTCTTAGGAGCTACATCGAGTGTCTCAACCCATTGCTGTATAAATCGATTATAAAATGCCTTATCCGGTTCACTATACAAAGCGCTTATGACTTCCAGGCTGAATTTATTATGAATGGGCATTTCTTTAGACTCCACCATCGTTACTATCACTTTTGCTGCACCTGCTCGTTTTGTGATACCTTCAATACAATCATTAAATCCTCCGCGTTCAGCACGTATCACAAACGTCAGGTCATGGATTAAATGGTATTCGCTCAATTGCTTTTCAAAATCGGCAAGATTACTGTTTGTCCATGCGTGGCCTTTCAAGCCATTATCAATTACACGCAATATATTTTCTATTATGGCACCACGAACCAAAAGAGAGATGAGTACAGGTTCGGTTTTAAGAGTATCCTCTAAATGAAACATCAGCATGACATCATCAAAAGCGGACTGTGAATTTCCCAGAATGAGATTTGCTTCCGCGCGGGCTCTAAGAATTTGAGAACATTGAAGCAAGGGGCTAATATGCCGCAGGTTCATACGAATATTATTTTCGTAATCCACAGGATATTGCGCATAGGGCCGCTTCGCGAGTTCCGCAATATGATTCAGAAGCGGCTGTAAGGGTGAAAGTATTGTTCGAAGAAATTCTGCCTTATTTTTTTTATCAAACCGCGATTCTTGACCGTCCATGCTATAAACTACGCTATTCGCGATCGATCTGAAGGTAGTGTTATCTTTTGACCATTGTATTTCAGGAAACTGTTTTTTCAGTAAGGCGATCTCTTCCTTATTAAGAGGCGCATTAAATTGATCGATCTGTTTTTTACCTTCTTCTATCCGAGATTTTTTTACTCGATGGCCGCCTTGCTCAATCTCTACAAAATCATTGAGCTCCCGCCATATTGGATCAGCGAAAAAATTCTGTTCGTCAGGAATCGTGGCAGGAACAAAATCCATGAGTGAAAGTTTTTCGCCGCGAGACAATAGATCAGCTTTAGTGTGTTCCCATTGACGGTGTCCGGAATGTCGTATCCATACCACACGAAGCACAAGGTATAGAACCATCAGCCCAATAAGGCTCAAAAGAACACTGACCGCAATTTTCCAAAAACGATAGCGAGGTTTGTCATTCATGGAGGGGGCATTTCCGGGGAATTGAAGTTAATTTAAAATTAATACTGTTTTGCCGTCTAGAAAACAATATCGCACACCAGGCTTTGCAATGTGGCATGGGCATCCCTGCCCATGGTCCATTCCATACATGGGCTGGAAGCCCATGCCACTCCTCTGTTCAAAAACCCTGTTTTCTACACGACAATACAGTTTCTATCTTCCGCGAATCTGACGGATCGCTTCGTAGAGAACGATGCCTACCGAGGTGGCGAGATTAAGGCTTCTGGCATTCCGTTCCATGGGGATAGTCAGTGTGTAAGCAGCTTCGGCGTGTAGAAGACTTTCGGGAAGCCCTTTGGTTTCGCGTCCGAAAACAAGGCAATCGCCATCTTTAAAATCTACTTCCCAGTACACCTGCTTGCTCTTTGTCGTGAGATAAAAGTACCGGGCATTCGGCATTGATGCGCGGAGGTCTTCGAAAGATTTCCAGGTATGAATATCGCACTGGTCCCAGTAATCCATTCCCGCGCGCTTTAAATTTTTGTCATCGATGGAAAATCCCAAGGGCTCGACGAGATGTAATCTCGCTTTTGCGGCAAGACACAACCGCGCAATGTTTCCGGTGTTCGGCGGGATTTCCGGTTCGATAAGAACGACGTGCAGCATGTTTTAAAGTAATGTTGGCTGGTTCGGATCGCTGGTATCCAGAAATCCGGAGAACTTTTTCATGAGTTCGTCGA